>CACZRJ010000001.1 GCA_902783535.1 uncultured Ruminococcus sp.
CCATCCGTCCTTCCGGGATCTTGACGTTCAGAAATTCGGTCATCTTTCCCGCTTCGCTCTCCGGGACCGGCTGCACGATGCGCCCTTTCGCGAGCTGCATGATCAGCCCGTACCATTTTTTGTTTCCGGCATACCGGAAAACGCCGTAGCTTTTCGCCGTGGAGAACGGAAAATCCGGTTTTTCGTGATGCCGTTTCTCCATTTCCGACGCCAGCCGGTTGCTTTGCGGGAAAGCAAAATATTCCTCCGTGCAGCACGCTTCCGCGACTTTCCGAAGAATGGCCTCGTACTGCAGGCGGACTTCTCCGACGAACGCGCCCGCCCGGGACCGGATCTTCACCGGAAGATACTCCTCTTCCATCGCGTTGTCCATCACTGTTCCGTCCGCGTTCCCGTTTCCGTCCACGAAAATTTCCGCCCGGAAGTCGCCGTTCATGAAGTCTTCGGCGTACGTGCGGACGCCGTTTTCATCCGCGCGCGAAAAGCCGAACGCGTCCATGCGCGCCATGTCCCACTTTTTCTTTTGAAACACTTCCTCTTCGATGGTGCGGACGATCTCGTCGTTTTCGGTCATGGTCATTCCCCTTCTTCGCAGGTCCGGTCAACCGGTCCTTTTCCTCATTATATCCTACTCTTCCCCGTCTTGCAACAGTTTCCGCCGAAAGCGGAAAAATGTCCACAAAAATCCGGTTCCTGCTTCGATATCGAGGCAGGAACCGGATTTTTCCCTATTTCTTTTTCTTCTCTTTTCCGGACTTCTCTTCGCCGGAACTATTCGTGTCCTCTTCCGGTTTCTTTTTCTTCTTGAAGGAAAGCTTGTTTTCGTTCCCTTCATACAGCCGCTTGATGTTCGAACGGTGCATCAGGATGAGCATCAGCCCGATCAGCACGGCGAAGAACAGCGCGAACGGATGGGCGGGACGGCCGCGGATGGCCGAGAGCAGCCAGACGATCCCGGGCAGCGCGAATCCGGCGATGACCGAACCGAGCGAAACGTATCTCGAGATCAAAACGACCAGCGCGAAGATGGCGAACGCGATCAGGAACACCTGATAGTCGATCATCAGGATCATCACGGCGGCGGTCAGGACGCCCTTGCCGCCCTTGAACTTGAAGAAGACCGGAGCGATGTGGCCGATCATGCAGAAGAGGCCAGCGAGATACGCGCCGACTTCGCCCCACAGGACGATGCCGATCAGGACGGAAACGAACTGTTTCGCGATGTCAATGACCAGCGTGAGGATGGCGCCCTTCTTTCCGAAGACGCGCCCCATGTTCGTCAGTCCGGCGTTTCCGGAGCCGTGGTTCCGGATGTCGTCGTGATAAATGTATTTCGAGACCAGGATGGCCCCGTTCAGGCTGCCGAGCAGGTACGGAACGACGATGAGGAAGACGATCCCGCCGATGAACAGCAGAATGGCCGTCGACGTTTTGCCCTCCGCCATCCAGGTCTTCCAGAAGTAGTCGATGAAGCCCTGGAAGGAATTGTTTTCCGGAATGCCGAGTTTCTGGGTCAGGCCGATCGCCTTCCAGAACCAGTCGAAGAATTGAAGCATCTGTCCTCAGTCTCCTTTCTGCTTGATGATCAGACGGATGGGCGTCCCGCTGAAGCCGAACGCGTTCCGCAGACAGTTCTCGATGTATCTCTGATAGGAAAAATGGAAGAGTTCGGCGCTGTTGCAGAAGATCGCGAAGGTCGGCGGATTCGTGCCGGTCTGGGTCATGTAATAGATCTTGAGGCGGCGTCCCTTGTCCGTCGGCGGCTGCACGCGCGCCGTGATGTCGGAAAGGAAATCGTTCAGAACGCCGGTCGTCACCCGCTTGCAGGCTTCCCTGTAGACGTCGTTGATCATCGGGAAGAGCCTGTCCAATCGCTGTCCCGTTTTCGCGGAGACGAACAGGATGGGCGCGTAGGTCATGTACGACAGGGCGTTGTACGCTTTCTTCTTGAATTCGTCGAAGGTGTCGTTGTCCTTGACGGGCAGGTCCCACTTGTTGATCAGCAGGATGCTCGCCTTGCCCGCGTTGTGCGCGAGCCCGGCGATCCGCTCGTCCTGGGCGGTCACGCCTTCGGTCGCGTCAACGAGGATCAGGCAGACGTCACTGTTCTCGACGGCCATGTTCGCGCGCAGAACGGAATATTTTTCCACGCGGTCTTCGATCTTCGCGTTCCTGCGGATGCCGGCGGTGTCGATCAGGAGATAATTGCCGTATTGGTTGCTGACCGGCGTGTCGATCGCGTCCCGCGTCGTGCCGGCCATGTCGGAGACGATGCTCCGCTCTTCGCCGGAGATCCGGTTGACGAGCGAGCTCTTGCCCGCGTTCGGCTTTCCGATGACGGCCACCCGGATGACGTCGTCTTCCGGCGCGTCCTCTTTCTCCTCCGGAAGCAGTTCGACGATCCGGTCGAGCAGATCTCCGGTCCCGGTGCCGCTGAGCGAGGACAGCGGGAACACGTCCTCGAATCCGAGGGCGTAAAACTCATAGAATTCGGCAGGCGTGTCTCCGGTGCGGTCGACCTTGTTGACGCCGACCACGACGGGCTTCCGCGCCTTTCGCAGCATGGTCGCGATGTCACGGTCGGAATCGGTCAGTCCGCTCTGCAGGTCGCAAAGGAACAGGATGACGTCGGCGTGGTCGATGGCGATCTCCGCCTGGTCCCGCATCTGCATGAGCAGGGAGCTGTCCGTTTCCGGCTCGATGCCGCCGGTGTCGATCAGGAGGAACGTCCGTCCGTTCCATTCCGCGTCGTGATAGATCCGGTCGCGGGTCACGCCGGGCGTGTCCTCGACGATGGACAGTCTGGATTCCGTCAGCCGGTTGAAGAGCGTGCTCTTTCCGACGTTCGGACGCCCCACGACCGCCACGGTCGGTTTCGCGTATGTCGGATTGTTCTTTCCGTTCGCCATATGTCTGTTCTCCAAAAAAATGAAACTCAAGTTGTCCAGCGGTTCTTTGTCAGCAAATCTGCTAGCAAAGGAATTTTTCCAAAAGGTCGGCGCCGTCCGCGTCCGTGACCGTCAGCGGCAGACCCAGTTCCCTTTCCGCGTCCTCGACCGAAACGTTGTCCAGGAAGAGA
>CACZRJ010000002.1 GCA_902783535.1 uncultured Ruminococcus sp.
ATGCGGCGATTTGTCCGGACCGGACTCAAAAATACAAAAAACGAAGGCCATGCGTTCTCGATTTGAGAAGCATGGCCTCCGATTTATGAAATCATTTCAGCGTTTTGCTTACTGATTCGCAGTTACCGTTCCTCTTTGAATCTTATTTCTTTTTCTTCTTCATGATGAGGACGAGAACGACCGCGATCACTGCAGCGACTGCGACGGCGCCGATCACGATCCACAGCCACGCGCCGGGTCCGCCGGACGACTGTGCGGGTGTGCTTTCAGCAGGCGTGGATTCAGCGGGCGTCGATTCGGCAGGCTGCGCGCTTTCTGCAGCGCTTTCCGCAACGGGTTCGCTTGCGACTTCGGACGGCTCTTCGGAGGGTTCTTCGGAAGGTTCTTCGGAAGGCTGTTCGGAGGGTTCTTCGGAAGGCTCTTCAGAAGGTTCTTCGGAGGGTTCCTCGGAAGGCTCTTCAGAAGGCTCTTCGGAAGGCTCTTCGGAAGGTTCCTCGGACGGCTCTTCGGAGGCTTCTCCGGCTTTCTTTTCCGTATTGATGGCCCAGGTTTCGCCTTCCGTCTCAGGGGCGATGTCGTCGGAGTGAATGAAATGCGGCTCGTTGAAATCGATGCCGTTTTCAAATCCCTGGCTAAAGATAATATTGCCCTGGTCGTCCTTGATGCCGATTTCGCGGACATCGACGGTTCCGGCCGCAAGATAATAGCCGATGCTGATCCAGACGGCTCCGGGTGTGACCGTTTTTCCGGAAAACGCGCCGTAAGTACCCTTCGTCGGATCGCAGGTATAGGTGTATTCCTGCCAGACGCCCTTGGGCGTGCCGTTGCCCGGCCAGGCTGCGAAATCGATCCAGGTGATCAGGTCGGTGCCGAAGTTTCCGTCGGCCTGCGCATGTTCCAGGGTATCCCAGGCATACATGTTGACATAGACGCTTCCGTTGCTCTGGGTGCAGTCTTCGCCGAACCGGACGTCGGCAAAGAAGGTATACTGCTTTCCGTCTTCGAAGATCTCATCCCACGGAATGATCCAGCGAACGTACTGATCCTGTCCAAGCAGGTCTTTGTCAAGCTTCATGGTCAGATAGCTGAATTCGTCTTTGCTCTTTTTTGCCGATGCCGGCAATGCCGCACTGAGAAGGAGAGACGTCAACAGCATGAAAGTGATGAGGATCGCGATTGTTTTTTTCATGATGATTGCCACCGTGCGCCTGTTTTTGAAACAGGGAGGAGGTGGACTCCTTTCTGCATGTTTATTTTTTTATTTTTCTTTTTTTTCGAATATCAGTATCCGCCCAGAAGCCGGCAGAACGAATCTCAGCTTGATTTTCCGTTCTTATTTCTTTTTGCTCTTCAATACGAGCACCAGTACAACAGCAACGACCGCGCATGCGCCGAGACCGATGAGAAGCCAGCCCCACCACGGGAATCCTGCGGATGGCGTTTCGACCGGTTTGCTCTCTTCGGGCCTGGAATCAGCGGGCGCCTGGCTTTCAACCGGAGCCTGGCTTTCACCGGCGGGTTCGGAAACGGCTTCGGAAGGTTCTTCGGAGGGCTCCACGGATACATCCGCAGACGGCTCTTCAGAGGGCTCCACGGATACATCCGCGGACGGTTCTTCGGATGGTTCTTCGGAGGGTTCCATGGATTCATCCACGGGCGGCTCGACATCGGCTTTCTTTTCAGTCATGATCGCCCATTCCTCGCCTTCCGTCTCGGGGACGATATCGTCCGTATGGCGGAAATACGGCTCGTCAAAATCAATGCCGTTTTCAAAGGTCTGACTGTAGATAATGTTGCCCTGGTCGTCCTTGACGCCGACTTCGCGGACGCTGACGGTTCCGGAAGCGAGATAATAGCCGATGCTGATCCAGACAGCTTCCAGATTTGCGGTCTGTCCGGAGAAAGATCCGTATGTGCCGTGGGAGGGATCGCAGGTGTACTGGAAGTCGATCCATTCGTTCACGGCCGTGGGAGCTCCGCTGTAATCGGTCGGCCACTTCGCGAAATCGATGAATGTGACGAGATGGTTGAAGTCCGTCGTCATCGCCGCTTCCATATTGTCGTAGGCGTACATGTTCACGTAGACGCAGCCGCCGTTCTGGACGCAGTCGTCTCCGAACTTGACGGTCGCGTAGAAGGTATACTGCTTGCCGTCTTCGAAGATTTCGTCCCACGGAATGACCCAGCAGACGTATTTATCCTGTCCGATCAGATCTTTGCTGAGCGTCATGGTGAAGTAGGAGTACTCGTCCTTGCTCTTTTTCGCTGACGCCGTCAAGGCAGTGCCGAGCAGGAGGGACGTCAGGAGAAGGCATACGACAAAAACTGTGATGATTCTTTTCATGGTTTGTCCTTTCAGACCGCCATGTTTCAGACGGGTCCTTTTTGCTTTTCAAAAGATGAAATTCCTTTCTCAATTATATTATAATCATGCGAAAGTCAAATGCAAGATGCCGAATTATTTTTCGTCATACGCACAGTTTTTTACGGCCGCTTTTGTGCGAAATGACCAATAGATTTGCTTTTTTCAAGCGACATATTGACATAAAGTGAATCAAAGCCTATAATCAATTGAATGATAATGTGTTTTCGGAGGTTGCTCGCGTATGTGGAAACGAACGGAAAGGATCCTGTCAATTATCCTGCTTGCATTGCTTGTCGCGGCCGCCGCATTTCCGGCAATTGCCGCACAGACCGGGAAAGAGGAGGCAAACGGAAAAGGTATGCGAATTGCGATTCTGGACGACCCCATACTGCACACGGACGGAAACGCGTCCTACGACGCGAACAGTCTGCGCGCGCTCTTTCTGTCGGACGGCTTTGAAGCCGATCTGCTGAACGCGGAGGACTTCGCGACCGCGGACGTCATGAACCGTTCGGCGTACGATCTTGTTTTCCTTCCTTCGGGATCCGCCTTCCCGGCGAAATGCGCCGCGAACCTGAAGTCCTTTTTCGCGGACGGCGGAAAGATCATCACCTCCGGAGGATATGCCTTCTCGGAACCTCTTTACGCGCAGGAGGCCGGAGAGGAAGTCTACGGAAAAGCGGCATATGTCCATTCCGAGTCGACCGCCAGTTCTCCCTGCCTGTACAGAAGGCTGAACGCGAATCAGTTCCGCGACGGCGGCAGCTATACCCTGCGGATGCAGGTGAAATCCGAAAACATCTCGACGGAGAGCGGTCTCGCGCACGCGTCTGTCTACGTCTACGGCGCCAACGCGAAGTTGCTGAACTGGCAGGACTTCGTCGCATATACGAGCGGATCGACCGACTGGACGGTCAAGACATACATGTTCGCGGTTCCGCCTGCCGCGGAGTACGTGGATATCCGCCTCGGTCTGTATATTTCTTCCGGCACCATGGGCTACGACGAGATCGAGATCGTCAACGCGGACGGCAAGACGGTCTTCTCCGAGGACTTTGAAAAAGGCATCGGCGACTGGTCGCAGATGCAGAACGGAAACGGCATCCGCTATGAGACGGGCGTCGGCGTTCTGCAGGCGTCGGATTTCTATTCCTACATTTTGAACGAATCGTCTTCCGGCGAGGCGGGCGTTGCCTACGACGTGACCGGCGTCCTTTCGAAGAACGCCGAAGCGGAGATCAGATATGAAGAAAAATGCGGCGGGATCGCTCCCTTACCGGACGGAATGAACGGGTCTTATCTCCGGCTGTACAAAGGCGGAAAGGAGGTTTCCGTTCTGCCGGTGGCGGCAGCGGAAGGAACTTCCGGCTGGAGAGGCCGCAGAAAGACCGTTCAGATCGGAAACACCGATTTCGACCGCGCGGAACTCGTCTTCCTGCTGAAGGGATCCACCGGCATTCTCGGCGTCGACACCGTTTCGGTGAAATGCGGAAACAAAACGTGGGACGAGTCTTCGGGCGAAGCCGTTTACACCGGCAGCGCATACAAGCGCGGCCGCGACAAGGAATCCATGCTGCTCGGATCCAACGAGCCGATCTCCGCAGGGGATCAGCTGTTCTACGCGCCCGAAGAGATCCCGATCTTCGACGTCGAAACCGTGTTTTCCGGCGGAAAGACGATCAAAGGCGCGGAAGGGCAGGCGGTCTATCCGGTCGGTCAGACCGTTTTCGAAGGGGAAGGCCTGTCCGGTTTTTCCGCGGTGACCATTACCGGCAACAACCGCGGGCGCTGGCAGCCGCTGCTGGAAGTCTTTGACGCAAGCGGAAAGAAAGTCGGAACGGCCGCAGCGCTTTTCACCGTTTTCGTGATGCCGAGCGACTACGGCGCGCTCGGAAGCGTCCAGACGTGGTACAATTATCCGGGAACGTCCATCGGATTCTTCGGCGTGACGTCGCACGACCTGTTCGCCGAAGGAAACGGAGCGCTGCGCGAGGGTCTGCTCGCGCTCGCGCGGCACATGTGCGGCGAGGTCTCTTTATGCGCCGTCGCGAATTCGTCCGACTGCTACAGGGAGGGCGAATCGCCGAGGATCACCGTCGGCGTAGAGAACCTGACGAAGGAAAACAGGGACGTGACCGTTCTGACGGAAGTCCGTTCCGAAGACACCGGCGAAGTCGTCTTCACATCTTCGTCGGACGGCAGCGTCTCCGCGGGAAAACGGAAATACTTCCGCGCGACCTGGGCGAATGCGGATCTGAAAGACGACTTTTACGAGATCAGCGTCTGCGTCGAGCAGGGCGGAAGAGTCGTCGACCGGTTTGAGACCGGATTCGTCGTCTGGAAGGACGACGTCGTCAGCAAGGGGCCGAAGTACACCTATCATGACAACTACATTCATCTGGTCGGAGAGGACGGAACGGAGAAAGCCGTCTACGCGAACGGCGTCGACGAAGGCGGTCCGTTCATCATGGAAGACCAGAACCCGCTCGTCTGGAGGCGCGATTTCCGCGACCGCGCGGACGCCGGCATTCTCATTTACGAAACGCTGCAGCAGTACAGGGGATTCCCGGACTACAGCGCGGTGTTCGCTACCGAAAGTTCCTTCGAGGCGCATATGCGGAAGGTCGACGCCGCGGTCTATCTGTCTCAGCGATACGGCCAGATCTATATGATGGGCATGCTGCTCGGTCAGAATTCCGCCGTCGGAGACAAACAGCTGGAAGAGGACAGGAAGTTCGTCCGCACCATGGCTGCGAGATACAAGGACGTGCCGGGCATCATCTTTTATCTGAACGGCGACCTCGTGATGAAGATGTCTTCGGACACGGACCCGCTCTTCAGAGACTACCTGAAGGAACGGTACGGCAGCGATGAAAAACTTCGCGAGGCGTGGGGAAACAGCAGCCTCTCTCTGGAAAGCGTCTCGTTTGACGTTTCCTACGCGTTCAACGGATCCGGCTGGACAGATACGAAGGCGTACGACCAGAACGTTTTCCGCACGAAGCTCGTCAACCGCTGGGCATCAGAACTGACCAAAGCGGTCAAGGAGGCGGGCGGCCAGGACAGGATTGTCCTGTGCGAATTCTACGCATGGCCGAGCGAAGGCGTGGATGTCCCGGGCGGCATCGGGGAACTGACCTATTCCAATACCGGATTCTTCGACCGGCTGCCGGTCTTCGCGCAGACGATCGCATACGCGGATCAGCGGTGGCAGGGAAAATCCTTCGGCATCGGCGAAACGAACAAACGGACGCATCCGGCGTTCACCGACACGCTCGACTACTATCAGTCCGACTCCTACACGCATGCGCGCGCCTATTTCTTCACGACCTACTATACCACGCTCGCCATGGGCGGAAATCACCATCAGACCTGGTGCTGGAAGGACGAAACGAAATACGTTTTCCCGTGGGGACTGAACACGGTTTACGAATCCGTCCCCAAGGACAGCTTCTACTGGCTGAGGAATTCCAATCTCGTGACGGATACGATCGAACCGGTCTACAAGACGCCCGAGGCGGCGATCATCACGCCGGACTCCACGCGTATGGCCGGCAGCAGGGGATGGTATCTCGGCCACTACAATTCCGTCAGCGCCATCCACATCGCGCAGGGCACCCTTTGCGAGAATATCCTGACGCTGAACGAGTGTAATTTCGACATTCCCGACGGCATCAAGGTCGTCTTCTATCCGTCCGCGTACACTGTCCCGGACAATGTCTACGAGAAGCTGCTTTCGTTTGTAAAAAACGGCGGCGTGCTGTACCTCAGCGGCGACCCGTCCTATGATTTCGTTTCCAGAAAACGGACGTCTGAAAACCGTCTGAAAGAGCTGGCGGGCGTCTCCGCCGAGCGCGTGATCTATGCAGGAAACGATCAGGCCGGAGCGGCCGTCACATATTCCGACGGAACGCATACAAAAACGGGATATCCGAATATTTCGCTTAAGCTGGAAGGCGCCGAGAGCGTTTACAAAGCGGCGGACGGCAGTCCCGTGATCACCCGGTTCAAAGTCGGGCAGGGAACGGTATTCTTCAGCGCCGATCCGTTCGAGAACAGAACGGACGCGGACAGTTTCCGCACCGACGTGGATATCTACAAGCTGGCGCTGGACGCGGCCGGGGTTGTCACCGCTCCGCTGAAGGCGACGACGGCAAGCATCAAGTCGTTCAAACTCGATCTGAAAGACGGCGGCATTTTCCGCCAGGTCATCAATACGTCCGCAGCGGACGTCCGGCTGGAATACACGCCCTCGTCCGGACGCGCGTTCGAGTTCCGTCTCGGCGCGTATATGAGCGCTTTCTTCCGCGAGGACAAAGACGGGAAGCTGGTCGCTTCCATGATCGGCGGCAGTCTGTCCGAGGACGGCGTGCGCGTCCTTTCCAACGGCGCGCTCGCGCAGACGGTCTCTTTGGACGGGAAAGACCTGTTTGAATCTTCCAGCATGCTGATCCTTCCGCAGACGGCCGGCACGCTGAAATGGCAGACGAAAGCCGACGGCAGCGGATTGTCCGTCATTTCCTGCCAGGTGTTCGGAAACAGGATCGTTCCCGCGTTCGAGGTGCCGTACCGGTATGACGCCGCGACCGGAATGATGACCGTCGAAGTGGACGACAAACTGAAAAACACCATTCTGATCCTTTCCGGAGCCGACGAAGCAGGACTCGACGAACTCAAACTCAGGGTCGGAAAAATGCTGAACGGCGTGATCGGACTGCCGTCAGGAGAGAAAGAAGGCGAACAGACGCAGCCTTCAGACCCGAGCATTCCGATCGCGATCGGCGCGGGCGCGGCGATCATTCTGCTCACCGGACTCGTGACCTTCTTCGTGATGAAGAAAAAGAACGCAAGCCAGCCGGCGGAAAAGGACGCCGGACCGGAGCAGGAAGACGGAAAAGGACGGGATGAATAGGGTCCTGATCATCGGGTCGCCCGGCGCCGGGAAAAGCACGTTCGCCGCGAAACTGAGCATCATCACCGGACTTCCGCTTCATCACCTCGATCTGATCTGGCATCTGCCGGACCGGACGACGCTGTCCCGGGAGGAGTTCGACAGCAGGCTGGACGGGATCCTGAAGTCCGAACGCTGGATCATAGACGGAAACTACCGCAGAACGATGCAGAAACGGCTGGACTGCTGCGACACCGTTTTCTGGCTGGACCTTCCGGTCAGCGATTGTCTGCGGGGAATACGGGATCGCGTCGGAAAGCCGAGAGCCGATATGCCCTGGACGGAAACGGCCGTCGACCCGGAATTCGAGTCTTTCGTCAGAACATTTCCGGACAATGAGCGTCCGTACATTTCCGCCCTTCTGGACGCGTTCGAGAATTGCGGAGGAGAGGTCGTGCATTTCCGCAGCCGTGCGGAGGCGGACGCTTATCTGAGCGCAGCCGCCCGGGAGATACGGCCGTCATCCATTAAGAATTGAAAGAAAAAAAGAAATATATCATGTGCAAAAACAAGGAGGAAACTTTGAAATGCGTGTTTCACAACATTTGAGACATTCGCTTCTGGCCGTCCTGATCGTTTTGCTTCTGGTGCTTCCGCTCGCGGTCGCCTGCCAGTCGGACCCGGGTCAGACGTCTTCCGAGCCGGAAGCCTCGACACCTCAGGCGTCTTCCGAACCGGAGCAGACCGGTCCGGTGGAGCCGGCGGATCTCTACAAGGGCGACGACTTTACCGGGCGGACCTTCACCATTCTGACGTCTGACGTCGACCCGGATCCGATGTCGGAGATCGTTTACAACGAGCCCGGACTGCACGAGGAAACCATTCCCATGCCCGAAAAGATGAACGTCGCGATGAAGGCGAGGATGGACAATCTCGAGATAAGGCTCGGCGTCACCCTGAAAGAGACTTATCTCTACGACCCGAGCAGACTCGGAGGCACGGCGATCACGTTTATCAGAAACGCCATCACGACGGCGCTGGACGAATTCCAGGCGGTCGATATCTGCCTTTATGACTGCGGCACGCTTTCTTTGGAAAGCGCTCTCTACAATCTGTATGACGTAGAAAATCTGAACACCAAGCATCCGTGGTGGGATCAGGGATTCAATGATTCCGTTGAGATCGCCGGAAAGCTTTATTTCACGACCGGAGACATCGATTTCCGGAACAAGAATGCGACGACCTGTCTTCTGTTCAATGCCGGGCTGATCGAACGTCTGGGACTGGAAGATCCGTATACGCTCGTTGCCAACGGTGAGTGGACGATCGACAAGGCCATCGAACTGTCGAAGAGCTATTCCGAAGACATGGACAGCGACGGAAGGATCACCTGGCACGACCGGTTCGGCTGGGCAGGCCAGTATGACGACATGTACGCGTTCATGTTCGGAAGCGGCATCCGGATCGTTTCTCCGGACGCGGACGGATATCCCGCGATGTCCTTCTACAATGAAAAGACCATTGAGGTCGTCGAAAAAATGCTTCAATTCATGCAGGAAGACTACTACATCTGCGGAAACGACATGTTCAACGAATTCCAGTGGCCGATGATTCCGCTGCTGGAAGACTTCGCGAACGAGCAGTGTCTGTTCTTCGCAGGCATCGTGGAATCTATTTTCAAACTGAAGGACGCGAAGGGCGAATTCGGCATCGCACCGTCTCCAAAGTACAACAAACAGCAGGAGTCCTATTACAGCCTTCTGAATACCTGGGGCGCGAATGCGATGGCGATCCCGACCAACGTCACGGAAGACGAGCTTCCCTTTGTTGGAGCCTGCCTCGACACGCTCGGGTATCTCAGCTGGAAAGAAATCGAAGATTCTGTCGCATTCAACTATTACGACGTTGTTTTGAAATATCAGAAACTGACGACCGAAAAGGCGTCTCTGCTGCTTGATGAGATATTTGCAGTTCGAGGATGCGAACTGGGTGCAATCTATCAGGTCGGCAAATACGGCGCGGGCGGAGGAACTGTTTACGACATGCTTATTTCGATGATGGATGCGGACCAGACCACCGGCCTTACATCCGCATACGAAGCGAGAAAGAACCAGTTCCAGACAAGCGTCGAAGCCATTCGAAGATATTTTGAGACAGGCAGCTGATTCGCCAGAAAGAATATGGAAAGGCAGGTCAGTCGCTTGCGATTGACCTGCCTAATGCACATCATCCCTTCATGATGTTGAAATACTTTTATAAGGGGGGGATTTTTGGTGAAAAAAAGTGCGTATTCCCTCTGGTTGTTCGGGGAGATGAGACTTTGAAATATATTTTTCCGACAAAACAGAAGGCTGCGCAGATTGCAATTACTCTTGCAAAAGGCGATCACCGCATTGATCGTCTGATCGTATTTGGCAGCGCAACTACGATGCAGTGCGGCATGCAAAGTGACATGGATATTGCCATTGACGCACCGAACGTTGCGGAGGATGATTTCATGATACTTGCACGAGAATTCCATCGCAAGATTGAATCAGAGGTTGATGTGATCCATTATAACAATATACATAGCACTCTTTTGAAAAAAGAAATTGACGAAAAAGGAGTGAATTTATATGTTAAGCGTCAATGATTTTCAGATTCTTGCAAAACGAGATTATGATGTCTGTCTTGCGCTCGAAGACAGGTTCCCCGACGAATTTGCCGTATCTGCGGTTTCCTACCACATACAGCAGGCGATTGAAAAAATGTTGAAAGCGATGATTTTACTATATGGTGGTCAATCTCTTTTCACGCACAGCATCGTTAAGTTGGTGGCGAAATGCTATGAACTTGGCATCGAGCTTCCAGGGGCAATCGATGACGTTGCGGATGTATTGACTTTGTGGGAGTCTGTCAATCGTTACGATCCGTTTATCAGCGGTTCAGCAAGAAGACACCAACCTCTGCAGGTGGGAGATGAATTGCGTTAAGGAACCGCCCTCCTTTTTATAATATCATTTTGTCAGCTTTGCCAATCATGCAC
>CACZRJ010000003.1 GCA_902783535.1 uncultured Ruminococcus sp.
TCCGGGGGAGCCGCCGGTGGACTGGTTCTTGTCATCCGCATAGAGATACTGGAAAATGCCGAGATGGCCTGACCATGAACCGTTGTTTCCGGCAGAGCAGACCATCATCAGGTCAGACTCTTCGATCTTTTTCAGGATCTTCTCATAGACTCGGTTGATGGCCAGACCCGAAGCCTGAGAAGAGCCGAGAGAAAGGTTCACGGAGTCAACGCCGAGGAAGATGCAGTCTTCAATGGCCGCAAAATAGTCGGCGTCCGTTCCGGTTCTCGCGCTGAAATACTTGATGACGATGATCTGGGCATCCGGCGCCTGGCCCTGCGTCAGGACCGAATCAAGCGACTGAATAAAATCGCCGTTGATATCCTTGACATAGCGGTTGGCGGCCGCGATGGAGGTCACGTGCGTTCCGTGCTCAGACTGTGTGTCGTTAAGGTGACCGACAACCAAATTGTTCTCGGAGTAGTTGAATGCCAGAGGTATTTTCGGGTTCAGGTACAGATCCTCGGCGGAATAATCTCCGCGAGAAGACAGGTTCAGATGCGGAAGCGCTTCCGCAAGTTTGTCCTGATCAAGCAGTTCGAATTCCTTGCCGGCTTCGCGATCTTCCTCGATCGCGTACATAAACGCGTCCGGGTCAAAGAGTTCATGCGTTACGTCCAGACCGGTGTCAACGATCGCGACGATGCTTCCTGCTCCGGTATATCCTTCGGCCCAGGCATAATCCGTTTTTGTCATCGAAGTGCCGACGCTCTGGTTCGGGGAGTCGCCGCGTTCGACCGGGTCAAGCGTGTATACGTTTTCCACATAGACGGCTTTGACACCGGGCACCTCGGCGATTTTGTCGATCTCGCCGAAGCGGACATTCGCAGAAATGATATTTGCAGCGAGCGTCAGATTCCAGACCACATCCAGCTTTTTACCGCCGAGCGCCGCTTCAATATCCGCAGCCACACGGTTCTGCTTATCCAGCAGTCTGCCGCGGTATGCCAGCGCCGACTTGTTGGACGCGATCGTTTTGGAGGACTTGTATCCAAACAAGTCCATTGTGGACGGTTCCTCCATCAGAATGGATACGCGAACGGTATCATTCGTCTTGAAGTAATCCTGTGCCTTGCCCTCAAACTGAAGCGAAGATGCCTTCAGCTGGCGGGTGGCGGAGTTGCTGACTTTGTTCCAGACATATCCGCCCTCGCCGTTCGGTACCGCGGCGAGCGCGGGAACAACCGCCGCCGAAAGCAGCATCGCGGCGAGTATGATCAGGGATGCGATTTTCCTGGTCAGCTTCATATTCGTTCCTCCGTAATTGATTCAGGCTTGTCGCCCTATAACTTTTTTCTTATTATTATAATTCCTGCCGGTGAAAAGTCAATACAAATTTCATTGAAAGAATCTCCAAAAAACAAGTTTTTACAAACTTCATTTTTTCATTTTTCAACAAAACCGGCCGGTATCTGCCCCATAGCGGAAAAAAAAGACCCGCCGATTCCTTTGCCGCCGCTCTTTTTTTCCGTCTTTCCGGGGCGAATCGCTTGCATTGACCGCTCTCCTGTGCTATACTTCTCCCAAGTTTTGAGCAAAAGGAGCTGAGGGTTATGTTCTGGAAACAACGCGCCGCCGTCTGGATCCGCGAGTTCCTGGCCGGCATGCTTATCGGAATCGGCGGGATGGTCTTCCTCGCCTGCGAACCTGGTTCCCCTCCCATTGGAAAATACGTCGGAGCAGTGCTTTTTTCCGTCGCGCTTTCATCCATTCTGCTTTTAAAGCTGAATCTCTACACCGGAATGATCGGATATGTTCCGGAGCAGAACGGAAAGTATGCGTTCGATACCGTCATGTCGATCGTGTGGAATTTTGCCGGCGCCTTTCTCGTCGGATTCCTTCGCCCTCCTGTCGGCAACGTGTGCGAACTTTGCGCTTCCCGGCTTGAGAAATCGATCCCGCAGATTCTGATCGATGCGTTTCTGTGCGGCATTCTGATCTTCATCTGCGTAGACGTCTACAAGAAGAAAAATAATCTGATCGCCGTTTTTCTTTGTGTCCCGACCTTCATCCTGTGCGGGTTCGAGCACAGCATCGCCGATGCCTTTTATTTTGCCAACGCACAAATGCTCGCCAACGGCAGAACCGTCCTGTTTCTGCTGCTCGTCATCGTCGGAAACGCCGCCGGCGGGCTCCTCATCCCGCTGCTGACGAAACTGTCGGCTTATCTGTCCAAGCAAAAAAATTCATAACAAAATGCAAAACAAGAACGCTTTACCCAATCAAAACACCGACAATAAAATGGGCGTCATGAGCGAGGGCAGACTGCTCCTCAATATGGCGCTTCCTCTCATCGCCTCCATGTTGGTCCAGGCTTTGTACAATGTCGTGGACAGCGTCTATGTTTCCCACATCAACGACGGCGGCAGCGCTCTGGCAGCCCTGACGCTGGCTTTTCCAATCCAGAACATGATCGTCGGCTTCGGCGGAGGCGTTTCCATCGGCGTCAACTCCCTTCTTTCAAGAGCGCTCGGCGCCAGGGACAGGGAGAAAGCCAATTTCGCCGCCGGGAACGGCATCGTGCTCTCGTTTCTCGCGTCACTGATTTTCGTGCTGTTCGGACTCTTTTTCTCGCGTCCCTTCTTTTCCGTCCAGTCCGCAAATCCGCTGACAGTCGAGAACGGCGCTGTTTACGCGTCTATTTGCTGCGTTTTCGTCGGAGGCGTTTTCTTCGAGTTTCTGTTCGAGCGGATGCTTCAGGCGACCGGCCGGACGGTGCACACCATGATCACGCAGGGGACCGGAGCCGTCATCAATATCATTCTGGACCCCGTCCTGATTTTCGGTCTCGGACCGGTTCCCGCAATGGGAGTCGCCGGAGCGGCGGTCGCGACGGTCGTCGGCCAATGGACGGCCGCGCTTCTCGCATTGCTGTTCAATCTGAAGAAGAATCCCGACGTTACGCTCGGCAGACGCTATCTGCGGCTTCGAAAGGAAGTCGTCGGTCAGATCCTTTCGGTCGGCATTCCGACGACCGTCATGATGGCCATCGGTTCCGTCATGAATTTCGGGATGAACCAGATCTTTCAAAAACTCGATCCGGAAGAAACGGCGACCAGCGTGTTCGGCGTCTATTACAAACTGCAAAGTTTCTTCTTCATGCCGGTTTTCGGCCTCAACAACGCCACCATTTCCATTCTGGCTTTCAATTTCGGGGCAAAAAATCCGAAGCGTATGCTTCGAACGCTTCGGATCTCGATCCTTTCCGCCGTCGCGATCATGCTCGTCGGAACGGCGACATTCGAACTTGCGCCGCAGCTTCTGCTGAGCATTTTCAAAACGGACGGAAGATTTGTGGAAATGGGCGTTTCCGCCTTGCGCATCATTGCAATCCATTTTCCCGTGGCGGCGGTATGTATCGTTCTCGGAGCGACGTTTCAGGCCGTCGGCATCGGGATCTATTCCACGATCACGTCCCTTTGCCGCCAGCTCGTCGCGCTGCTTCCGGCCGCTTTTCTGCTGAGTTTGACCGGAGAAGTCGTCGCGGTCTGGTGGGCGTTTCCGATCGCGGAAGTCATGAGTCTTGCCGTCACGCTGTTTCTCTTCTTCCGCGTATACAAAAGAAAAATCGCCCCTCTGAAACCCGCCCGGGAAACGTCTTCGGACCTGTAGCTGTCTCCCGCCGTCCTCACAGGCGGTGTCCCCCACGAACAATGGAGTATGGTAAAGCCGCGTCATGCAAACGCGGCTTTTTCGTCACAGACTGAGAACTTTTCGTTTGAGCAAAGTATAATCGTGCAGATTGATTTTCCCGTCCCCGTTCAGATCCATTCTGAACCGGGTTTTTTCCGGCACGGACGCTGTCCGCAGTACATATCGTTTTTCCAACATGTAGTCCACGGCATTCACTTTGCCGTCACCGTTGATGTCCTCGGGAAACTCCCCGAGGATCGAGGCTTTTTCCGCATCGGTCATATCGTCTACGCGGATACGGTGCTCCTGGTTGCCGTAGGAGTTCGCAAGCAGCACGTACTCCAGAAGAATGGTCCTCGTCTCGCCCGGCAGGACGTAGAAGGAGAAGACCTCCGACCTGTTGTGATGATATACCGCCCGGATCAAGCCGCCGTTGGAATCCTTGATGTTTGTCGCGTTCACGCCCTTGTTGCTCATGCTGAGCGTGCATTTTCTGATCTTCGTACCGCTGTTTCTGACGGTCAGCGCCTCTTCGTATACGACCATCCAGTTCCCGATGTTCGCCGGCTTTCCCGTTCCGTCGTTGTGCTTCGTATCGATGACGACGGGCTCGCCGGTATCGGTCACGCAGAAGAACGGCATCATGTCCGTCCCTACGAACGTATTGTCGCTTTGCGGATTCAGATGCGTCCTCCACACGTCCGCACTGACGGTCCGCGTTCTGACGTCCGTGTATTCACCGTAAGTCCCGGCGGCCGGCGTGTTCATGTAGTATGTGACGTCGTACCGAACGGGAAGATTCTTCCCGGATTGGAATCCGTCGTCGATGTTCCATGCGATCGAAGCCTCGGCGCACAAATACGGGGCGGATCCAAGATACTGGCGCCCGAACGCCTCGCCGTTCTTCTCAACGATATATCCCTGCTGAACTCCGGACGTGACGGGCGTCAGTCCGGAGCGATAGCAGACATAGGCGGCGGAAACGCCTTTTTCCGGCCCGTCGATATGGAAGAAGACCGCGGAATTGATCAGTTTTCCGTTTTCGACGTAAACGTTCGCCGTTCCTCCGACATTGATGTTTTCATACGCGTCTTCGGACGATCCCCCGGCAACGTAAAAATATTCTCCGTCCGGGATCTCGTACGTTTCCTCGGTGAATTTCACCGGCTGGAAGACCTGTGAAAAAGCGTAGGATCCGCTTTCCGGTTCCAGCTCATACGCAACTTGGAAGAAGTCCGTCCACTCCTTCTGACCGAACCAGTCGATCCCGGACTGCCAGCCGATGTTTTTCACGGTCACTTTGATTCCTTCGCCCGAATCGTTTCGCAGCTGCAGGCCGAAAAGGACGCGCTCTCCGGTCAGATTTCTGTTTTCACTGCTGAAAAAGACGTCCCCTGTCAAATCGTCCGAAATGGACAGCGCTTTCCCGATGTTGTAGGAAAAAATCTGCTCGGGGTTGTTCTGATAAATGAACGTGCCCCCTTCCCGCAAAGCGTATTTCACTTCGGCAGCCTTGTTGACCTCTCCGGGAGACGCGGGCTTTGCCGGAGCAAACGGGGTACTGTACGCGAAGGCAGTCCAAGAGGACATCGAAAAGACAAACGCTGCCGAAAGGATCAAAGTGAAAAATCGAACGGATCCGATGTTTTTTCTCATACAGCACACTTTCTTCCAACTCAATAGCGTTTCAGACTTTCGACGGCAGCCGGAAGGATCGATTCCGCCTCGTCGCCGGCCAGTCTTCGGCTGAACAGGACGTAGCCGTCCACTTTTGTATTTCCCGCGGACAGCGTTTCAAGCGTCACCCAGTCGCCGCCGGTATGCGTGATTCCCGCTCTGCGCTTGTCATATCTCCCGACGTCGCCGGGCATCGAATCGATGATCAGGTACTTCCCGCTTCCCGCGTCATAATCGATCAGCGTCATGAAATGACCCGGAACGTGAAGGACGGCCGTTCCTCCGGAAGCCAAATGATCCAGGAGTTTCGCTCCTTTCACGGATTCCCAGAGAAATTCCGTCGCAGAGTATCCGTATTCGGTTCCGTACCATTCCGCGGAATGCATGAACACCGAGCGGTAGACGCCGGCGACAGCGTCGGTGTTGAAATAATGCTTTTCGTGCGCTTTGTTCGCCACTTCGACGAGATCCATCGCGCGGCCGTTCAGATAATAAACGGCGTTGCAGATGCCGGCGATGCCGCATGCGGACTGGGCGATGGTCAGCGTGCCGACCTTGACATCCGCCCAGCGGCTGTCAGACTGCACGTAATAGACGGAAAGGTTCGCTTTTTCCCCCTCCGGAACTCCGAGAACGGAATGAGGGAGCAGGCAGAGCACGCAGACGGTCAAAAGCACGATAAACGTCCGGAAAAGCAGCTTCTTCATACGCGTTTTGAGAAGGCTTCGACCTTCTCCTCCTTGAACGATTTCCATGTCCCGTCTTCCAGCGATGCGCGGATCTCCTCCGTCAGCGTATTGTAGAAATACAAGTTGTGTATCACGCAAAGACGCATGGCGAGCATTTCCCGCGCTTTGAACAGATGGCGGATGTATGCCCGGGAATACCGTCTGCAAACAGGGCAGTCGCATTTTTCATCCAGCGGGCGGGGGTCTTCGGCGAATTTGTTGTTGTTCAGGTTCAGAAGTCCTTCCGAAGTGAACAAATTGCCGTGGCGCGCGTTTCTGGACGGCATGACGCAGTCGAAGAAATCCACTCCGCGGTCCACGCATTCCAGGATGTTGATCGGAGTGCCGACGCCCATCAGATATCTCGGCTTGCCGGCGGGCATGAACGGTTCGACTTCTTCGATCGTCTGATACATCACGTCGGCCGTTTCGCCGACGGCGAGTCCGCCGATCGCATATCCTTCCAGATCAAGTGCGCGGATCTGTTCCATATGGCGTTTCCTGATATCGGGATAGACGCCCCCCTGATTGATGCCGAAGAGGATCTGATCCCGGTTGATCGTTTCCGGAAGCGAATTCAGACGGTCCATCTCTTCCTTGCAGCGGTAAAGCCACCGCGTGGTCCGCTCGCAGGAGCGGTCGATATAGGAATGTTCAGCCACGGATGAGGGGCATTCGTCAAAAGCCATCGCGATGGTCGAGGCAAGCCTCGACTGGATCTGCATGCTGATTTCCGGACTCATGTAGATCCTGGCGCCGTCCATGTGCGACTGAAAGGTCACGCCGTCCTCGCGGATATTCCTCAAATGCGCGAGCGAAAACACCTGGTACCCGCCCGAATCCGTCAGGATCGGCCTTTCCCAGCGAAAGAATTTGTGCAGACCTCCCAGCCGGTAAATGACGTCTTCCCCGGGGCGGACGTGCAGATGATAGGTGTTGGACAGCTCCACCTGGCACTTGATCTGTTCCAGGTCGGCGGTCGACACGGCGCCTTTGATGGCCGCGCTGGTGCCGACGTTCATGAAGACGGGCGTCTGTATGGTCCCATGGACCGTTTCGAACTCGCCGCGTCTCGCGCTGCCGACTGTTTTAATGATACGAAATCTTCCCATTGTCTTCACCGGTCGAAAAATTTATCGATCTCCCGCCTGGAGAGCGCGTGCATTACCGGGCGTCCGTGAGGACAGAACCGGATCTCTTTGTGCGTCATCAGCTGGTCGATGATCCATTCGTTGTGGACTCTGTCGTTCGGAATGCCTGCCTTTACGGCCGCTTTGCAAGCGACTGTGAAAAGAGCCCGGTCGCATTTGTCTTCAAACGGAATATTCCCGCCGGACGCGAGATCGGACGCGAAGGTCTGAAGCAGCGCCGGAAGGTCCTTCAGGTCGGCAAGCGTCGACGGCACAGCCCGGACCAGAACGGTCTTTCCGCCGAACGGTTCGATTTCGAACCCGAACGTCGATATGTATTCGCGGTTCTCGGAAAGAACGGCAAACTCGACGGACGTCAGATCGACGGGGATCGGATTCAGAAGCACCTGCGCGTGGGTCTCCTTCCGCGAGGCGATTTTTTCATAGAGGATCCGCTCGTGGGCGGCATGCTTGTCGACGATATAGACCGTACGCTCCGTTTCGATGAACAGGTAGGCGTCATAGGCTTCGCCGATGTATTTCCAGTACGGCTTGTCCTCAAAAGCAGTCTGCCCCGAAAGAGCCTCGTGCGTACCGTTCGTTTCCGCGTCCGCTGTCTCGGAATGCGTCTGTTCCGGACCGTTCCGTACGCCGGCGCCGGACCCTTCCGAGATCAGGTCGTCCAGCCCGATGTCCGGGCGGAACAGTCCCTTCGGCCCGCCGGCATGATCCGTGAATGCCGTCCGCGTCTGAAGTTCCCCGGACGCTTGATTCCGAGAAACAGGTCTGTCCTCTCTCCGAACCGGGACCTGTTCCGCAGACTGGCCGGAATGCTCCGGCTCCTTCACCGGTTCCTGTCCCGAACCGTCCAATGGTTTTTCATCTTCAGCGCTCTCCGGCTGGACGGATTCGGACAGACGGTTCCTGACGGCATAATAGACCGCCGTGAAAATGCTCCGCTCATCGGCGAACCGGATCTCGAGTTTCGCCGGATGGACGTTGACGTCGGTCATTTTCAAAGAAAGATCGGTGAAAAGCACCGCTCCGGGATATCGTCCGTGAGGGAGATAGGATTTGAACGCTTCTTCCAGTGCGGCAAGCACGGTTTTCGAGCGGACAGGCCGTCCGTTGACGTAGAAGATCTGCATCGCCCTGCTGCCGCGGGCGTGGTCCGGCGAAGTGACATACCCGTGAACGCGGATCCCGTCCGTCGTTTCGTCGACCGGAAGCAGGCCGGAAGCGAACTCCTTCCCGTAGACGGCATAAATCGCAGGAAGCA
>CACZRJ010000004.1 GCA_902783535.1 uncultured Ruminococcus sp.
CGTTGGCGATGATTCATTAGCTCAGTCGGTAGAGCATCTGACTTTTAATCAGGGGGTCCGGAGTTCGAGTCTCCGATGGATCACCAACGAGGCCTGAAGATGTTGAAAAACATCCTCGGGTCTTTTTTTGACGTACGAATGAAACCGTATTCGGATGATGCTGAAGAAATATAGAATCGAAACCGGTCGCATTTTCAGTGGCGGAAAACCATGGACGCCCGGATATACACGAAAAAGAGCTGCCCGACAATGCGTCAGACAACTCTGATTCATCTGATGGAATTATCCCTGCGTGGAGTAGGACACCGGAAAACTTATTTCAGGCATTCCTCCACGGCAACTGCAACAGCGACAGTCATGCCGACCATGGGATTGTTTCCGGCGCCGATCAGGCCCATCATCTCAACATGAGCGGGAACGGACGAAGAACCTGCGAACTGTGCATCGGAATGCATTCTTCCCATTGTATCGGTCATGCCATAAGAAGAAGGACCGGCGGCCATGTTATCGGGGTGAAGCGTTCTGCCTGTTCCTCCGCCTGAAGCGACAGAGAAATACTTCTGGCCGTTTTCGGTGCACCATTTTTTGTAAGTGCCTGCAACAGGATGCTGGAAACGCGTCGGGTTCGTGGAGTTGCCGGTAATGGAAACGCCGACCTTTTCGTGCTTCATGATGGCGACGCCTTCAGGAACGTTGTCGGCGCCGTAGCATTTGACCGCGGCTCTGGGACCGTTGGAATAGGGAACTTCTTTCACGATACGGACTTCTTCGTTATAAGGGTCAAACTCCGTCTCGACATATGTGAACCCGTTGATTCTGGAAATGATGAACGCGGCGTCTTTTCCGAGTCCGTTCAGAATCACGCGCAGAGGCTGCTTGCGGACTTTGTTTGCATTGGTCGCGATCTTGATGGCGCCCTCAGCGGCCGCAAAGGATTCATGTCCGGCCAGGAAGCAGAAGCATTCCGTCTCCTCGGACAGAAGCATTTTTCCAAGGTTGCCGTGTCCGAGACCGACTTTACGATTTTCAGCAACGGAACCGGGAATGCAGAATGACTGGAGTCCGATTCCGATGTTGGCGGCAGCGGTCGCTGCAGACTTGTCTCCGGTCCTCTCAGCTTCTTTCAGAGCGATTGCTGCGCCGACAGTATATGCCCACTTTGCGTTTTCAAAGCAGATCGGCTGAGTGTCCTGAACGATGGTATAGGGATCGATCCCGTATTTCTCACAAATGGTTTTGCATTCGTCAATGGAATGAATGCCGTACTGGGAAAGCACGCCGAGTATTTTTGACTCGCGGCGTTCGTATCCTTCAAATGTTGCCATATTCACTTTCCTCCTGATTATTCTTTACGCGGGTCAATGTACTTGACCGCTTCGTCAAAACGGCCGTAATGACCGATCGATTTTTCGTAGGCGGTATTCGGGTCGTCGCCTTTTTTGATAAAGTCGGTCATCTTGCCGAGAGACAGGAATTCATATCCGATGACCTGGTCGTCTTTGTCGAGCGCCATGCGGGTGCAGTAGCCCTCGGTCATTTCCAGATAACGAACGCCTTTCGCCTTTGTGCCGTACATCGTTCCGATCATGGAGCGGGCGCCTTTTCCGAGATCTTCCATTCCGGCGCCGATCACAAGTCCGTTTTCGGAGAACGCGGACTGCGTGCGGCCGTACACGATCTGGAGGAACAGTTCACGCATCGCCGTATTGATGGCATCGCACACGAGGTCTGTGTTCAGAGCTTCCAGGATCGTTTTTCCGGGAAGGATTTCGGCAGCCATCGCAGCGGAATGCGTCATTCCGGAGCAGCCGATGGTTTCGACAAGCGCTTCTTCGATGACGCCGTTTTTTACGTTCAGGGAAAGCTTGCAGGCGCCCTGCTGGGGAGCGCACCAACCGATTCCGTGCGTATAGCCGGAAATATCCTTGATTTCTTTTGCCTCAACCCATTTGCCTTCTTCCGGAATAGGGGCTGGGCCGTGCTTCGGTCCCTTGTTCACCGCGCACATATTTTCAACTTCTTTTGAGTACTGTAACATCTTGTGACTCCTTTCAAAATTTGAATTACGAATGCTTGATGATTTCGCCGTAAACTTCTCCTGAAAGAGCCGCGGCATTCGCTTCGTCCGTATCCAGATGAACGGCGGGGGCGAACTTGTCGCTGACGCGGACCACGACTTCGTCGAATGTCAGCCCGCGCTCTCCTTCAAGTTTGACCGAGACGATGTCCTTGTCCTTCAGACCCATTTCTTCGGCGGTTTTGCAATCAAGGTGAAGATGTCTCTTGGCAGCGATAACACCTTCAGTAATATCGATTTCACCGGCGGGACCGACGATTTTGATCCCGCACGTTCCGTCCAGGTCGCCGGACTCGCGGATCAGAGCGTTCACTCCGAGTTTTCTTGCGTCGGTGAGGGAAATCTCCACCTGTGTTCTTTTTCTGGTCGGACCGAGAATCAGAACGTTGTTGATGGAGCTCTTCGGACCGACGAGGTTCACGCGTTCGAAAGACGCGAACTGGCCGGGCTGGGAAAGCATGTTGCGGACAGTCAGCTCCTTGCCTTCGCCGAGAAGGATTTTCAAGTCGTCTTCAGTCACGTGAACATGACGCGCGGATGTTTCGACAATGATTTTTTTCATGTGATGTTCCTTTCATTTGCTTAATCTGCATAATTTTACAACAAATCAGGAAATAAGTAAATAGCTTTTCAGGAAATTTTTCTGTTGAATATTCATGATTTTTGTGCTACACTACAAAATGTAGTATTTTGAGATATTATACGCACTAGAAATTGACCGGCCGGAGTCCGGCCGCAGGAGGGAATCATGGAACAGGAAATCCGCAGAAAAACAGTCTTGTCCGGCATCCAGCCTTCCGGTGTTCTGACACTCGGAAATTACCTTGGAGCATTGAAAAACTGGGTCGGATTGCAGGAACAGTATGACTGCTATTATATGCTCGCCGATCTTCACACGATCACGGTACGGCAGGTCCCGGCCGAATTACGCCAGAACGTTCTCAAAACGATCTCGCTTTATCTCGCCGCCGGCCTGGATCCCGACAAATGCGTTCTGTTCCTGCAGAGCATGGTCCCCGCGCATTCTCAGCTCGCATGGCTTCTGAACTGCTACACGATGGTTGGCGAACTGAGCAGAATGACGCAGTTCAAGGACAAATCGGCAAAGCATGAGGACAATATCAACGCCGGTCTGTTCACATATCCGGTCCTGATGGCTGCGGATATTCTTCTCTATCAGGCCGATCTCGTACCCGTTGGAAAAGACCAGCTCCAGCATCTGGAAATCGCCAGGGATATCGCGACGCGATTCAACAACGCATACAGTCCGACATTTGTCGTTCCTCAGGCACTGACGTTTCCCGCCGGCGCCAAGATCATGTCGCTTTCAGCACCGACAAAGAAGATGTCGAAGTCTGAGGACGGCGACGGCACCGTATTTGTCCTCGACCCGAAAGATGTCATCATCCGGAAATTCAAACGCGCGGTGACTGATTCGCAGTCGGACATCCGTTTCGCGGAAGGAAAAGACGGAATCAATAATCTGATTTCCATCTACAGCTGCTTCACCGGGAAGACGGTTCCGGAAATCGAGGCGGAGTTCGAAGGAAAAGGATATGGGGAATTCAAAATTGCGGTCGCCGAAACCGTCGCAGACGGACTGACGCCCCTGCAGAACCGGGTCAGCGAATTCATGAAAGACAGGGAATACATCAACCGGATTTTGACAGACGGCGCGGAAAAGGCATCGTATACGGCCAGAAAAACGTTATCTAAGACGATGCGGAAAATCGGTTTCTACGATACATCTAAGTAATCTGTTACGGAGAAAGCAATCATTATGGCAGGAAAGAACGAAGGATACGGAAGCCAGAGCATCTCGATGCTCAAGGGAGAAGACAGGGTCAGAAAGCGTCCGGCAGTCATTTTCGGTTCCGACGGTCTGGAAGGATGCGAACAGTCATTCTTCGAGATCTTGTCCAACTCGATCGACGAATTCAGGGAAGGGTACGGAAAGACCATCAACGTAACGGTCATGAACGACCATACGATCACGGTGGAGGACTTCGGCCGGGGCGTTCCTCTGGACTGGAATGAAAAAGAAAAGAGATACAACTGGGAACTCGTCTACTGCGAGCTGTATGCCGGCGGTAAATACGACAACGCCAACGGCGGCGCCTACGAATACTCGCTCGGTCTGAACGGACTCGGCGCATGCGCCACGCAGTATGCGTCGACTTTCATGGAAGTATACTCTTTCCAAAAAGGAACGCAGTATTCCATCAAATTCAAAAAAGGAAAGCCGGTCGGAAAACTTCAGACGGAAGACGCTCCGAAAGGAAAAAGCGGTACGGTCGTCCGCTGGAAAAGCGACACGGAAGTCTTTACGGATATCGACATCCCGCTTGAATACTACACAAAGACTCTGATGAAGCAGGCCGTCGTCAACGCCGGACTGACGCTGAATCTGAAATTCCAGACGGCGGAAGGCAAATTCATTTCCGAGTCCTATTACTATGAGCACGGCATTTCCGACTACATGGCCAACCTCGTCGGCGAGACAGGGCTGGTTCCGATCCAGCAGTACTCCTGCGAACGCGTCGGCCGAGACCGGCCCGACAAGGACGACTACAAGCTGAAGATCGACTTCGCCTTCTGCTTTTCAAACGAGGTCAACCTGACGGAGTACTACCACAACTCTTCCTTCCTGGAGTACGGCGGCTGTCCCGCAACCGCTTCGAAGTCCGCGTTCGTTTACGCAATCGACAAATACTGCAGCGACAAGAACAAATACGCAAAGAACGAGTCAAAAATCACATACGACGATGTCAAGGGGTCGCTCGTCCTCGTCGTCAACTCCTTCTCGACGCAGACATCCTATGAGAACCAGACGAAGAAGGCGATCACGAACGTCTTCATCACGAAGGCGATGACCGACTTCTTCAAAGAATCCCTGACGGCCTTCTTTTCCGAGAATCCCGCGATGGCGGACAAGGTGTGTCAGCAGGTTCTCGTCAACAAGCGTTCCAGAGAGTCCGCCGAGCAAATGCGGACGAATGTCAAAAAGAAGCTGTCTCAGCCGATCGACAACATTCAGAATACCGTTGAGAAATTCGTGAACTGCCGCTCGAAAGATCCCGAGAAATGCGAGCTGTATATCGTGGAAGGCGACTCGGCTCTGACAAGCTGCAAGCTTGCGCGGGACGCCGACTTCCAGGCGATCATACCGGTCCGCGGCAAGACGCTGAACTGTCTGAAGGCTTCCGTCGACAAAGTCATGAAAAACGACATCATCATGGATCTGATCAAGGTCATCGGATGCGGAATGGAATTGAAGAACGCCAAAGCGAAAAACGCTTCCACATTTGATTACGATTCACTGCGGTGGAACAAGATCGTCATCTGCACAGATGCCGACGTCGACGGATACCAGATCCGTACCCTGATACTGACGCTGTTCTACAGCCTTCTTCCGACGCTCATCAGAGAAGGCAGGGTTTATATCGCGGAGACGCCTCTGTACGAGATCAATACGAAGGATGAGACTTTCTTCGCATATGACGAAAACGAAAAAGCGGCCATTCTTGACGGACTGAAAGATCAGAAGTATACGATTCAACGTTCAAAAGGCCTCGGCGAAAACGATCCGGAAATGATGTCCAGGACGACGATGCATCCTGCGACAAGGCGTCTGATCCGCATCATGCCTGAAGATGAAGAGACAACTTTCCGCATGTTCGACGTGCTTCTGGGAGACAACCTTGCCGGAAGAAAAGACATGATCGCTGCATACGGTTCCCAGTATTACGAGCTGGCGGATTTCTAAAAGAGAAGAGGTTACAAAATGGCGAAAAAGAAGCAGCCCGAGCAAATAGAACTGCCAGCGGCAGATCCGGTCGACGTACGAATTTCAAAAGTTCTCGAAGACAATTACATGCCCTACGCCATGAGCGTCATCGTCTCTCGCGCCATTCCTGCAATCGACGGGTTCAAGCCGGCGCACCGGAAGCTCCTGTACTCCATGTACAAGATGGGTCTGCAGACCGGACAGAAGGCAAAAAGCGCGAAGGTCGTCGGTCAGGCGATGGTCCTGAATCCTCACGGCGACGCGTCCATTTACGAGACGCTCGTCAGGCTTACAACCGGAAAAGAAGCGCTTCTGCATCCGTTCATCGAGTCGAAGGGCTCCTTCGGAAAGCAGTATTCCGACATGGCCTATGCCGCTTCGCGATACACCGAATGCAAACTTGCCAAAATCAGCGAAGAAATCTTCGACGGCATCGACAAGGACGCTGTCGACATGGTCCCGAACTATGACGGGACGACGACGGAGCCTTCGCTGCTTCCGACAAGTTTCCCGAACATCCTCGTGTCAACGAATACCGGAATCGCGGTCGGTATGGCCAGTTCCATATGTTCCTTCAATTTGAAGGAAGTTTGCAACGCGACGATCCGGTTCATCAAAGAACCGCATCTGACGGCCGAGGAACTGCTGGATACGCTGATCGCGCCCGATTTTTCCACAGGCGGCGTCCTCGTCTACAACCGCGACAATATGCGTTCGCTTTACGAGACGGGAAGAGGCTCTGTCACATTGCGTTCCAAATACACGTATCACCAGAAAGGGAACCGTATCGAAATCACCGAGATTCCCTATGCGAACACGTGCGAAA
>CACZRJ010000005.1 GCA_902783535.1 uncultured Ruminococcus sp.
ACACGGGAGAATACGCGGACAAAGCCGGCGCGTACGGCATCCAGGGCAGAGGGTGCATTCTCGTCGAAAAACTGACCGGAGACTATTTCAACGTGGTCGGACTGCCCGTCTGCCGCGTATATGAAATGCTTGAACGCTTCACGGAGGGATCGCGATGACCAGACACCCCTTTTTGATCCTCTGGACGGTTTTGATGGCCGCCCTTCTGATTTTCGGCGTTGCCTGCGACACGCCTTCCGGACCGTCCGAGTCCGGCCTGTCCTCTTCAGGATCAGGCGTTCATCTGTCCTCCGACGTTCCTTCCGGATCTTCCTGGGCGGTCATTTCCCTGCCGTCCTGGTCCGAACCTGATCCTTCCGATTCCGAAGAACCGTCCGACATTTCCGGCACCGAGCCGGTCAGTCTGCCGCCCGTTTCATCCGAAGACAGCGAAAGCGGAAAAACGTCTTCCGAACCCGCGCAAAGCAGTCCCGTATCAGGCGAGCATTCGAAAACGGAGCCGTCGAAGCCGGACGAAAAGTCTTCCGACGAACCGGACGTATCCGTTCCTCCTCTTGAAAAAACGGTTTCTCTCGGAGACGGCATCAGCGTCATGCTTCCGAAAGAGTGGACGTATACCCAGACGGACAAATACCTGATCGACGCGTCCAATCCCGCCATGAGCCAGCACCTGACCGCGGAAAAGACGTCTCTCGACAATCCGAAGGGACTGACGGACGACATCATCACCGAGGGCATGCTGTCTTCGGTGAGAAACGCGTTCCCGTCCTCGCAGGGATATTCCGTCAGCACCGGCAGCGTATCGACCGGGTCCGGAAAGCATCCGGTCATCACGATCGTCAAGTCCGGCAGTTCGGAGTCCTATCGTCAGCAGGCGTATTTCCTGAAAGGAAAGAACGTCTACATCGTCACCGTATTCGCCGAACGCTCTTCGAACGCTTCCGTGCTCTGGAAATTCGTCCGTCCCTGAGTCATTTTTTCATCCCAAAAGAATCGCCCGCGCGCCTTTCGACCCGCGGGCGGTGTTTCTTTTTCTGTCAGTTCAGAACCTTTTTCAGATAGTCGATGGACTGTTTGACGGACGGCATGCGTCCCTCGCCTTTCGCGGGTTCGTCCTGCTCCACGATCAGCCATTCCGTTCCCGCGTCCGCGGCAGCGGCAATGACTTCCCTGATCGGCATTTTTCCGGAACCGACCGGACGGAAATCGAACGGCTTCGCATTCGGGTTCGGCTCTTTCTTGATCCCGATCAGCGCGTACATGTCGTCGGATTTCTCTCCGTCGTAGTCCTTCAGATGCAGGATCTCCGCGCGTCCGGCGTACTTTCTGACATACGCGGCGGGATCAACGCCCGCGACATGGACCCAGCAGGTGTCCACTTCCGTCAGAAGCTGGTCCGGCGTCAGACTTTCGTAAAGATAGTCCAGCGCGTAGCGTCCGTCCGGCATCTTGAAGAATTCGAAGTCGTGGTTGTGGTAGCAGAGCTTGATCCCGTTCGCCTTGCAGACTTCGCTGATCTTTTTGATGTCTTCGACTGTCTTCTGAAATCCGCCGGACTGCGGCCTGTCCTCCGGCATCAGATACGGGACGGCGATCCAGCGGCAGCCGATCTCCCGGTACAGCGCGACGGTCTCTTCCGGTTTGGAGCGGAGTTCGTCCAGCGGAACGTGCGCGGAAAACAGATCGATGCCCGCCTCTTCCGCCGCGGAGCGGATCTCCTTCGCGGTCAGGCCGTAGGTGCCGGCCAGTTCCGCGCCTTCGTATCCCATTTCCTTCAGCGCCTTCAGCGTGCCCTTGAAGTCCTTCGACGCTTCGTCGCGGACGGAATAAAGCTGCACTCCGATTTTAAATGATTTCATGATACTTTCCTTTCGGCATTGTTTTTTCAATTGAAAAACCGGTTCCAGAAATGCGTTTTTTTCGCATTCGAAGCCTTTTCCGGCTTCTTCGCTATGCTCCCGACGAGGAAGACGGCGCTTCCGACGATCGCGGCGCCGCAGATCAGGTACGGGGCGGCGTTCTTCCAGGAAACGTTCCCGACCGGTTTGGATCCGCGCGGACGTTTCTCCGGTTTCGCCTTTTCGGTTTTCTCCGTCTTTTTCTTTCCGGAAACCAGCTTTCTGACGGAGAATCTGCTTTCTTCCGCCACCTTCAGCCCGTCGACCGCTTCGCACAGCCGCGCGTAGGCGCGTTCTTTTTCCGCGTCGTTCTCCTTGTTCTGCAGGGCGACTTTCGCGAGACCGACGGCCTCGATCAGACGGTCGCGGCTTTCTTTCGTATACGTTTTTTCGTCAAGCAGCAGCGCGGATGCGTCGGACAGTTCCCGCAGTTCTTCGGAAATGTCTTTTTCCTGATCCATCTCAGATCACCCAGTTGCCGTCGCGGAAGATCGGGACCGCCTTTCCGTCCTTGTATCCGGTGATGGACAGGTCGTCCGTTCCGATCATGAAGTCGACGTGGAGCTGCGAGTCGTTGACGCCCATGTCCTTGAGCTGTTCCTGCGTCATATTTTCGAATCCCTCCACGCAGTTGGTGAATCCCCTGCCGATCGCGACGTGGCATCTGGCGTTCTCGTCAAACAGCGTGTTGTAATAGAGGATCTTCTGATTGCTGATGGGCGAATCGTACGGGACGAGCGCAAGCTCTCCGAGCATTTTGGAGCCCTCGTCCGAATTCAGAATGGAGTCGAGCACGGATTTGCCTTTGCGCGCGTCCCAGAAAACGGCCTTTCCGTCTTCGAAGTCGATATAGAAGTCCTCGATCAGATTTCCGCTGAAGGACAGCGGCATCGACGCGACGAGCCGGCCTTCGCATTTCCCTTTCATCGGAGACGTGAAGACTTCCTCGGTCGGCATGTTCGGATTGAAATAGACGCCGCCGAGCGTGGATTCGCCGCCGGCGCACCAGTTGGACAGCGGCATCAGCCAGCACTTGAAATTCGTTCCGATGCTGTTCTTGTACTCGAGGTAATCGAAGCGGTAGCTGTTCATCAGCTCGCACCGTTTCGCCATTTCGGCGTTTTTCCGGTCCCATTCAGCCAGCGGATCGTTGTCTTTCGTCACGAGGCAGGTTTCGAAAATGCATTCCCAGAGTTTTTTGACGGCTGCCGCGGGCGTTTCGTCCGGAAACATCTTTTTTGCCCACTTCTTGCCGGGCACCGCCGCGACCAGCCACTGATATTTGTTTTCCATGGCGTCGATGAACGGTTTCATGATCGTATATGTCTTCATGCGGACGCGGCGCATTTTGTCCGGGGACATGCCTTTCAGTCCGTCGGGATCGGCGGACGTCAGCGAGATCATCGCCGGCAGCTCTTCCGAGCGGTATTTCTGCTTTGCGATCGCCCATTCCGGGATCTCGGCCAGGTTCGTCACGGAACGGTAGCGGTAGGCGTATTTCGTGATGGCCTGGTTGCTCCAGTCCACTTCGACAGATTTCGCGCCGGCCAGATACGCTTCGCGTACGAGCTTTTCGACGAACGGGTAGATCTCCGTCGTGGCGCGGATGACGACCCGCTGCCCCTTCTGGAGGTTGATGCCCCTGCGGACCAGCAGCCGTGCGTATTTTCTTTCGCGAGACAGTCTCATGATGTTTTCCTCCTTCGAATAGTGCGAAAGCATACGGCAGAATGATGACGTATGCTTTCGGTTTCCCTGTTATTTCTTGAATTTGAGTTTGCCCGATTTGGCTGATTTTTCCGGTTCGGGCGCCGGATGCGCCTTTTCCTCGACATTGCGGATGGCCCACTTCTGGACCTGCAGACGGGTACGGTCCGCTCCGGTCTCGATCAGAAGCATGTCGCCCTTGACGCGGACAACGACGCCGACGATGCCGCCGACGGTCGAAATGACGTCGCCGATCTCCACGGAATCGCGCATTTGCGTTGCTTCCTTTTCCTGCTTTTTCTGCGGGCGGTAGAGAAAGAAGTAGAAGACGAGGCCGAGGACGACGATCATGCCGCCCATGGTTACCAGGCTCATCACGTCGAAGCCGCCGGCTCCGGCCGCCGCCTGGGAAGTCAGCGTCTGGGGGAGAAAGTTAAACAGGCTCATTGTATTGATTCCTTTCCAAATTGAATTCGTTTCACGCCGGTGCATCGTCCGGCAGACGCGTCGATGGTGAACAGGGCGCCGTGCAGAGCACATTCGCCTTTCGCGTCTTCGATTTTCGTTCGCACGTGCGTCCGGTAGTACGCGAGGATCCCCTCTTTCGCTCCGCCGATGATCGAGTCCGCGACGCCGGTCATCCCGAGGTCGGACAGGAAACCCGTTCCGCCAGGGAGGATCCGCTCGTCCGCAGTCTGAACGTGCGTATGGGTTCCCCAGACGGCGGACAGTCTGCCGTCAAAGGCATTCGCGAACACGGCTTTCTCGCTCGTCGCCTCCGCATGGAAGTCGCATACCGCGACGTCGTATTCGCCTTTCAGTTTATCCAGAACGCGTTCGGTCGCCGTCACGGGGTTGTCGATGGAATAATCCATGAACACCTGGCCCTGCGCGTTCAGCAGCAGGACCCGGACGCCTTCCGGACCGTAAAGGATGCAGTGCCCTCTGCCCGGCGCCAGCTCCGGGAAATTCAGCGGCCGGAGGACATTGTCGCAATCCTCCAGGACGGTGAAGAAGCCCGTATGCCGGAGCGAATGGTTCCCGCCCGTCAAAGCGTCCGCGCCGGCGTCGAGAAGTTCTTTCGCGTCGGCGGCGCTTGTGCCGTTCCCGCGGGACGCGTTCTCGGCGTTGACGATGACGAGGTCCGCGGAGAATCTGCTCTTGACCGTTCTCAGATGCTCTTTCGCAAAAGCCAGCCCGTCCGCTCCGTAGATGTCGCCGACGGCGAGAATGTTCAGCGTGCTCATGCGACCGGCTTATTTCGCGTAGTCGCTCTGCCTGGTTTCGCGGACGACGTTGATCTTGATCTGACCGGGATACTGCAGATCCGTTTCCACCTTACGCGCAATGTCGCGCGCCAGGACGATCATTTCGTCGTCGGAGACCTGGTCCGGCTTGACCATGATGCGGACTTCGCGTCCGGCCTGGATGGCGAACGCCTTTTCCACGCCCTTGAACGAGTTCGCGATCTCTTCCAGCTGCTGCAGACGCTTGATGTAGTTTTCCACATTCTCGCGTCTCGCGCCGGGGCGCGCCGCCGATATGGCGTCGGCCGCCTGGACGATCATTGCGACGTAGGTCGTCGCTTCGACGTCTCCGTGATGCGCTTCGATCGCGTGGATGACGTCTTTGTGCTCTTTGTATTTCTTCGCGATGTCGACGCCGATCTGGACGTGGGAACCGTCGATCTCGTGCGTCATCGCCTTTCCGATGTCATGCAGAAGACCGGCTCTTCTCGCCATCGCGACGTCGGCTCCGAGTTCGGAGGCGATCATTCCGGCGATCAGAGAAACTTCGATGGAGTGACGGAGCACGTTCTGGCCGAAACTCGTACGGTATTTCAGACGTCCGAGGATCTTGATCAGCTCGGGGTTCAGTCCGCGGACGCCGGTCTCGAACGTCGCCTGTTCGCCGGCCTTCTTGATCGCGGACTCCACTTCCTTGCGGCATTTTTCAACGATCTCTTCCACGCGGGAAGGATGGATGCGGCCGTCGGACACCAGTTTTTCCAGCGCCATGCGGGCGATCTCTCTGCGCACCGGGTCGAACGTGGAGATGGTGATCGCTTCAGGCGTATCGTCGATGATCAGATCGACGCCGGTCAGCGTTTCGATGGAGCGGATGTTCCTTCCTTCGCGCCCGATGATGCGGCCCTTCATTTCGTCGTTCGGCAGCGGAACGACGGATATCGTCTGCTCCGCCACGCTTTCGGATGCGCATCTCTGTATGGCGAGAGCGATATAGTCTTTCGCTTTTTCCTCCGCGGTCTCGCGGTACTCGTCTTCCAGTTCGGCCAGCTTCATCGCCAGCTCGTGACGCGTTTCCGTTTCGACGCGGTTCATCAGTTCGTCGTGCGCCTCTTCGCGGGTCATCCCGGCAATGTTCTGAAGCACGCCGTCCTGCTCCTCGATCTTCTTTTCGATGATCAGCTCTTTTTCTTCGTTGGCCTTGATCTTCGCGTTCAGGACTTCCTCCTTCTTTTCGAGGTTGTCCATCTTTTTGTCGAGGTTCTCCTCTTTCTGGTTCAGTCTCTTCTCCTGACGCTGGACTTCCGCTCTGCGTTCCTTCGCTTCCTGTTCCGCGTCGTTTTTGATCTGCAGTGCCTGATCTTTTGCGTCTACAAGGATTTCCTTGCGTTTCGCGTCGGCCTCTTTCGCCGCTTCTTCAACCAGTCGTTTGGCTTCCTTTTCCGCCGATCCGATTTTCTTCTCGGCGATGAATCTTCGCACCATGAAACCGATAAAGAAAAATACAACGGCGGAGGCAATACCCACGATCAGGGCTATCAGCACGGGGTTCATAGTTTTCCTCCTTCATCTATGTGAAAACCTATGCCCTTCCGCCTTCTCAGGCCCTGTGCAGTTACCGTTTCCGGCCATTGTATGCAGAAAAAAGGTGATCTATCTATTGGCAAGCGCCATCAAAAACAGAAAAAACATAAGCTGTTAGTCTATTATAACTTATATTATGCCTTCTGTAAATAGATTTTTTTCTTTTTTCGTGCAAGTTTTCGCAATTTCGTCCGAACATCGTTGCTGTAATACTTTGCACTTCACGCAATTTGGCAATTCGCTTATCATGTCCACTGGTTTGCCGAAATACAAACTCCGTCCTTGGTGACGGTGAGGGTCCTTAATTATCTGTTTTAGCGCGACCTCCCTCTCACTTAACTGTCTTCTTCGGATGGGGAGGAGGTCAAGGTTGACGCAAAAACATCAGGAGAAAAAACCGGGACAGAGGAATCTGAAAAATGCTCCGTGTTTCTTGTGATGATGCAATCGACATTCTCACGAACGGCCGTGGCAATCAGGATAGCGTCCTCATAATCGGCGTTGCCTATTCCAATCGCGTTTCTGCAGTCAATACCAAGTGTATCGATCACTTCAAACAAACCCATCAGTTTGGCAATCACCTGCCGGGCTTTTGCGTCTACATTTTCTTCGTCTTTGAACATTTTCCGGGCAAAGAAGTGAAGATCTGCAATCTGTTTTGCCGTGATACATCCTTCGATCTTATTCCCCGCAACAGCGCGGAATATGGCAATGGCGTCTTTTGCCCAGGGCATCCTGTTCTGCAAGATGTCAAGGAGCACATTGGTGTCCAGTATGACCCTCATTCTTCGTTTAGCCTCGCTTCTTTTGCTTCTTCATACGTCATTTTTTGAGGAAGAATACCGATGAGGGATTCGGCGATCTCCATGCGATCCTGAAAAGGGTTGGACAATTTGGCTATGATTTTTCCGTACTGCGTGATATATACGTCTTCCGTTGCGGCCAAAAGCAGGTATTTCCCCAAATTGTTTTTTAACTCGGTCGCGGTAATGGACATGGCAAACACCTCCTGCCTCTGATTTCATGTGACAACAGTATATCAGAATCGGACGGGAAAGTCAACGTTTTCGGACGATATTTTTTTCATATCGAACAATGAAGATGCTTTTCGTGTCACTGAAAACACTTTTCCCACAACAGCTTTGACTGACTTCTCACGATTCGTTGTGACTTGCGTTTTTCCTTCCGACGCCGGCAAAGCGAAAGGCTGCCGGGCGTTTCCGCCCGGCAGCCGGGATGCTGTCGTGATTCTTTTCGTTTCCCGATTACGCGGTTCTGAGCACCATCCGCTTCAAAAGCATGTAATCCGTCGCCTGCAGTTTGCCGTCGCCGGTGATGTCGCAGCGCGCGCGGACATCGTCGGACGCTTCGGTCGTCTTCAGGATGATCCGCTTCAGAAGCATATAGTCCTGCGCGTTCACGCGGCCGTCGCCGTTGATATCGCCTTTCTGGAATTCAGACGCGGCCTTTGCGGGAGCGAGACGCGCGAACGGCGCGATCTTCAGACGGGCGTTCTCCACGTCGACGCCGTAGAGCGCAACTTTAGCGCCTTTTACGAACGTTTGTCTCGCAAATTCGCGGTTCGGGTAGCCGGGATAACCGGCGTCGCCGTGAACTGCGAGCAGGAGTTCGTCCTCCGCCAGGGTGATGTCCGGCGCGATGCCCATACCGGCCTTCGGGTCTCCCATGCTGGTCTGAGTGACGATATAGCAGCCGTCGGCTTCAGACCACTTCAGGAAGACGTTCCGCGTGTATTTCGCGTTGACGTTGTCGTTGTTTTCTCTGAGGTTGCCCATCGAATGGTCGAACAGGCAGGAGTCATCCGCAAGAACCGTTCTGTTGAATCCGGTGATGTAAACGCCGTCTTCAATGACGTCCACGGATCTGACCGCTTCGACTTCAGTCAGCCAGAGGAAGTTGCCGTTCAGACCGAATTCGAATCTCACATAACGGCCGGAGACCGCTTTGTCGGGTTTGACGGTGACCTTGAACGCGTTCCAGCCGACACCTTCGTCGCCGGCGACGAACTCGCCGAGCAGGACTGTGGATTTGCCGGAGACCGTCGTGTAGGTTGCTTCCTCTTTTCCGACTTCCTTGAAGGTCTTTCCGTCGTCAGAGACGGAGACGGTCACGGATCTCGCCGAGGAGATGCCCCAGTCGAGCATTCTCGCCATGTGCACGGAGAACGCATCGATGTCCTGCTTTTCGCCGAGGTCGACCGTGATGATCGGAGATCCCTGCCATGCGCTGTAAGCGGGGCTGGTGCCTTCGAGGCTGTCCGCTTTTCCGTCGGTCAGACGCTTCAGGTCGTCGACCATGGCGCTGTTGAAGTTCGTGTAGTTGTTTCCGCTCTTCATTTCGACCGTATAGGACTTGCCGAGGCAGAGGGAAAGTTCCTGCGCTCCGGATTTCGACAGCCAGAAGTTCAGGTTGTCCGTCGCGGCGGAGACGGCGTCGCTGGAAGCGTCCTTGTCGCCGTAAACGGCAACGGCTTCGTCATACGCCTTGTAGATCTCCTCCATGACTTCAAAGCTGTAGTCCGTGAATTTGATTCCGGCGGCATTGGCGATGGCGGCGTTCAGTCCGTCCTTTCCGCCCTGCGCTGCCTGGAGTTTCATCAGAAGTCTGCGCGCGTCGGAGAGCACGGGTTCCGGCTCTTTCGCGAGCAGAGCGTCGATCTCGTCGATCACGTTCTTCACGGCGGTTTCGGGGTTTTCGATCTTTTTCGCTTCCGCGAGCGCCGCTTTCAGAGCTTCGTTCACAGTGCTGTTCACCGCGCTCGGTTTCTTCACGATCAGGATGGCGTCGGAGACGGGACGGACATATCCTTCCGTCACCATCAGGTAGCCGGGATTGCCTGTGCCGTTGTTCGAAGCGTACATCGCGACGGATCCGCCGCCGTCCATACGGATGACGTCGACGCAGCCCATGTCGATCATGGTCTTCGCAACGTCGCGCAGGGTCGCGCAGGGAGAGTTGCCGGTGGAATACTGGGAACCGGCCGTGACCGTGCTGTCGGTCGTGAAGAAGACGTAGGAGCCGTCGGCCTTGCGTCCGAACGCGGTCCATCTCGCCTTCAGCTCGACGCTGTGCGTTCCGATGGTGGAGTGGGTCTTCGTCTGGTCTTCGCCGTTCTTGACGAGCCAGCCGACGTTTTCAATGACGCTGTTCGCGTTTTCGATGATCTCGCGGGAGGCTTCGACGGTTTCGGTTACGGAAATGTCGACGCTGTCGCCGGGCTGCAGATCCTTGACGTATTTCGCGTTCACGGAATCGGAGCGGACGAAGATGTCGAATTTGTCGGAAACGTCGTTGTATCCTTCGGAGACCTGCGCACCTTCGGTGCCCTTCGTCACGCTGATGACTTCGCCTTTCAGCGTTCC
>CACZRJ010000006.1 GCA_902783535.1 uncultured Ruminococcus sp.
ACTGCGCATCTGGCTCGCGGAAGCGCTGACCGTCCTGACGGAAAGCGAGCGGGAAGCGATCGACTGGATCTACTTCGAAAACGACGACCTGAAGCCGGTCCAGCTGGTCGCTTTCGAGAAAGGCGTCCGTCCGTCGACGCTGTATTCGCGGCTGCATTCGGCGATCAGAAAACTGCGCAGACACTACCGTTTGTACGCAGAGTTCCGCCTCGAAAACGTCGAAAAGTGATGAACATTTCAAAAAATTGAAAAAAGTTTCGTAATTTTGGCGATTTTTTTTCAATCTTTAAATGGGAGGGCCTTTCGAACGGACACAAAAAACGCATGACCGTTCGAAAGAAGATTTTCCCGGAAAACGATGACGAAAAACAAAAAAACGAACGAAAAAAGCAGAAAGGAAAAACGCATGCCGAATCACGTGATGAACGAGCTCCGGTTCCGCACGGACGGGCGGACGCTCCACGCGCTGCTCGAGAGCATCGCCGGAGAGAAGGAGGGAAGCGGACAGAAACAGTTCGGAACGATCGACTTCGACAGGATCGTCCCGATGCCGGACGAACTGAACATCGAAGCGAGCAGCAAGACCTTCCGCGCCGTGGAAAGGGCGCTGACCGAACTGAATCCCGACGCGCCCTGGGCCGGAAACGGGGAAAGCAAGATGGATCCGGAGGAGTTCCGGTCGCTGTTTTCCCGGATGAACGCATCCAAGATCTATTCCAAATACCGGTGCGACCTGTCGGAAGAGGAAATGAACGAAACGGATTACGGGGAGTCGAAGAAGGACATGTCCGACCTCGGAAGGAAGGCGCTCTCGAACTTCCAAAAGTACGGCGCGGTCACCTGGTACGAATGGCGGACGGATCCGAAGCACTGGAACACGAAATGGAACGCCTACGACTGCGAATACGCCGGCAACGGCGTGCTTCGGTTCCAGACGGCCTGGTCGGCGCCGCATCCGGTGATGGAGGCGCTGGCGAAAATGCATCCGGACATTTCCTTCACGCACGAATGGGCGGACGAGGACATCGGATACAACTGCGGCAAGGCGGAATACCGGAACGGACTCCGCGCCGGTCAGTCGTATCCGACCGCCAGGCAGGACGCCATCCGGTTCGCCGAAAAGCTGTGGGAGGGCCCGGACGACGGATACGCCATGGAGGAAAGCGAAAACGGGATGAAGAAAACGGAACAGACGCAAATGCAGACGGAAGAATGAAAAAAGGAGAACAACGGGAATGAAAAAAGAGCACAAGACCATCGGCGAAAACGAAATTGAAAACGAAACCGGGAGCGAAAACGAAGGAACGCTTCCGGAAGAAAACCCGTCCGGACGGGCGCCGGTCGAGCGGGTGGGCGAGTTTCCGGCGGAGAAGCTGGGCAGTCTCTTCGGCGGGCTTGAGGAAAACGGAAGCGGGCAGAAGATCCTGCTGATCTACGCGAAGGACGGAAAGATCGTCTGCGACAGAACGGATTCCTCGTATCTTGCCGAGCGGAACAGGCGCCGCGCGGAAGCGGCCTACGCCAAAGGGGTCGCGGTCGGGAAGTCGGACGCGAACCGGAAGAAATTCCACGACGGATATTTCACCGGATACGCGGAAGGTTCCAAGGGGATGCCCTGCAGAGACCCGGACGCGGAAAAGCCGGAGGAAAGCCTCACGAACTGCGACTTCCGCTGCGGGGAATGCGTCTACGCCTGCGAATCCTGCGGACACTGCACGTATTACGACGGACAGGCCGCGAAAACGGAACCGGAGCCGGACAAAAACATGAAAAAGGAAGCCGGAAAAGCAAAGAACGGATTCCGGAGGAAACGGAGTCCGAAGGCAACCGAGGAGAACGAAAGGGAAACGAATGAAAGCTGAAAAAGCGGAAAGGAGAAACGCATGACGGATCTGACGGCCGCCGGAAGGGCGAAGGAGCCGGTCTCCGCGCCCGTCGTCAAATACTACCGCGAACGCAAGATCTCTGCCTGGGACTACGTGAAGCTGCCCGTCGAAATGCTCCGCCCGGAGGGGAGATACGGAAACAGGGTGAGCATGACGGTGCTGGCGGACGGAACGGTCGTGATCGGGCATCCGGATCTGATCCCGGACCTGCCGGACTTCAAATGGATGAACGTGTCCGACCGCATGTATCCGTCCGTGATCGAGCCGCCGGAAAAAATCCATTGCCCTGAAAGGGAATACGTCCTTTCGCCGGAACCGGAAGAAAGCGACCCGTACATCTTCGACGAAGAGCCGGACGAAGGGGAGCAGATTGTCTTCTTCGGAGACGACGAGTTTCCGCAGGATCAGCGCGGGAAAAACACTGAAAACGAGGAAAAAGAAAAGAAAGGAGAACAGCCGATGAACGGAAACAGTACTGACGGGAACGCCAACGCGGCGCTGATGCGCATGGCGGCTTCCAGCATTCAGAATGCCGTGGAGGCGCTGGAGAAATGCATCAGGGATCTGAACAGGATCGCCGAAGCGTTCGCTCAGGCGGGGGATTGAACACATGGAAGCAATACTGAACAGCGCGGCCGTCGACAGGATCCTCGCCGGACGGAACCGGCCCAGCCGCTACGGATACACCGGACTCCCGGACACCGGAGCGGAGGTCAGCACGAGAGAAAAGTCGGCGCTGTTCAAGAAATGCCGCGAGGAGACCGAGCGCATGGTCTCGCGCGGATGGAGGAACGGAAAAATGGAGCCGATGCTGACGGCGGGTCTGTGCAGGACCTACGGCGTGGACGGCGTCGGGACCTTCCTGTCGTACAACGTCTACCGGCGGCTGCGCGAGGACGGACTCACATGGGACGTCCGCAGCTGGGCGGGCGCGTTCCGCACGCCGGTCTCAGACGGAAACATCGACCGGTACGGGGTCGCCGCCATCCCGGCGGAGGCGCTGAACGAAATGGTCATGCAGTTCCGCAGGTACGTCATCGCGCTCCGGCTGCACGGACAGGAGGCCGTCCGGGAGAAATCCTACATGGATCCCTACGAAGACGAGGTCCTCGTGCTGCGGCCGGAAAAACTGGATCCGGTGTCGGACAACGGCGACGCCCAGTTCTTCTATGCCCGCAGCGGATACGGATGCGGACCGGGGAACGACAACTCCCGCATCTTCGGCGTCCGGCTGTCCGACGGCATGGAGACCAACCATCAGCGGAAGGACTTCATCGGGATCGCGAACGGCGAAGGCATGCCGGCCTGGGTGAAGGAACGCGCGAATGAAATGCACGCCGCGTACGAAAAGCTGACCGAGCGGGAAAAGCAGGCGCTGCGCGCGTCGAAAAGCCCGCTGTCCGGAGAGATCTCCTGGGACGATCTCGGAGAGGATCCGGAAGAGAAGGAAGAAAAATCCGGACCCTGTCCGGAAGAAAGCTTTGCCGTGGAGTCCAGGGTCTACGCGGAAAAACCGGACGACGGTCCCGGCCGGACCGGAACGCCTTCCGCGGGACAGGCGATGTACGCGGTTTGAGAAAGGAGAAAACAGCATGCGCGTGAAACTGTATCAGATCGACGAAACGAAGGACGTCGACCGGCGCCGGTTCCTGTCCTACGACGACGCTCTTTCCTTCGGCCCGCCGGACGCCAAAATCTACGAAAAGGTCTTCGACGGGGAACTGCAGGCGGGCGATCTGGAGGAGATCTACGACATCTTCAACACGGACCTGCCTCCGGGATACGCCGGACGCTCGATGTCGGTCAGCGACGTCGTCGAGATCTCCGAGCGGACCGGCGACGCCCCGAAAGGGTCGTATTACTGCGACGTCTTCGGATTCCGGAAGTTGGAAAACTTCGGGCAGACGCCGTCGGAGGATATGAAGACCGCGGACTCCGGGGAAAAGGGGATCCGTATGCTCGTGCTGGAGCCGGGAAAAAAGCCGTACGAGAAAACCGTCTCCGACGAACTGAAGTCGCTGCAGACGGAAGTCGGCGGGCTGATCGAGATCACCTATCCGTTCGACGACAACGCGATCGTCATCGGGAACGAGGAGGCGAAACTGATCGGGATGGAAGGCAACCGCAGGATCAACGGATCGGTCTACGCCGGGCCGCTGCTGATCGCCGGCGACGACGGGCGGGGCGGGATGACGGACCTCACGGACGAGCAGGTGAAGAAGTATTCGGACATGTTCCAAACGCCGGAAAACATCCCGCAATCGGAAGTGGAGGCGGACACCGGATTCACGTTCATCCCGTGGTGAAAAACTGAGAACAAAGGAAACCTCAAGGAAAGGAGGGATGCAATGGGATGGAATTCAGAGCGAAGATCACCAGAGAGATCGGAAAGGGGAATCTGATCGCGTTCGCCGACGTCAATGCCGGAGGCGTCCTGAACCTGCGCGGCGTGCGGCTGATGCAGGGCGACAGGGGACTCTTCATCGGCATGCCGGGCACCGAATGGAAAGACCGGTTCGGCGAAACGCGCTACACGGACGTCTTCAGTCCGATCGGGAAGCAGGTCTACGCGGAAATGCTGCAGTCTGTCCGCGACGCGTATCTCGAATACCGCGCGACCGTGCAGAAGACCGCGCAGACCGAACAGGACGAGAGCAGCGGACACGCCCCGCGGGACGCGCCCGCGGAGGACGACGAACTGCCCTTCTTCGTCCGTGAGCCGGACGAGGGCGGACAGTCCATGAACTTCTGAGCGCGAAACGCAAGCCGCAAAACCAAAACAAAAAAACAACAAAAAAAGGAGAAACGAAAAACATGTTTGAAAAAATCAGAAACAAGGCCAACAAACTCTTCATTTCCGCGCGCACCAAGGTCATGACCGCCAAGGCGGCCGCGGCCGCCGCCGTCGGCGGCGACGCGGGCGAGACCTACGTCGACACCGGCGTCAAGATCCTGATCGCCGTCGTCATCGGCGCGCTCCTGCTCACCCTCCTGTACGGGCTGTTCTCCAACAGGATCTTCCCGACCCTGACCGAGAAGATCAACGGACTGTTCGACTACGAAGGCTGATACGGGCAAATGAAAAACGACCCCGGGCCGGCTTTCCCGGCCCGGGGATCCCCCCGGAAAAAAGGGAAAGGAAGAAAAAAGCATGCGAATAAAACACATGAAGAAACACATTTTCCGGACGGCGCCGGCACTCGTTCTCGTCTCTCTGCTTTTCATTTGCCTCGTCTCGTGCGGAACGGGAGAATCCGGAAAGAACGCGGAGAACGCCTTCGCGCTCCGGGTCTCCGACACGGACGGAAACGAATTGCTGTTCGAGGGAGAGACGCCGGAGGAACTGGAAAACAGCGTGTCCGCGGGACTCGGAAAAACGGAAAGCGGCGAACCCGTTTTGAAAACGGCGCACTTGTCCGGGTGGACGTATACGGCGTTTCAGGCGTCCGTCCGTCTGCCGGAAAAAACAGCTTCCGGGGCCGGTATCCGTTCTTTCGACATGATCTGCCCCTACCGGTGGTCGAACGTCTCTTCCGGAAAAACGGAAGGAAACGTCTGGAAAGCGGAAGCGGACGGGGAGAATGAAGCCGCTTACGAAGGGCTCGCGGAAAAGACGGACATGACGGTCTTCTGGATCGCATCCGGCGCGCTCGCCGCCGTCTTTATCGTCGCGTTCGTCCTGTCGCTCCGCGCGAAGAAAAGAGAAAAGGAAAATTCATGAGCGGCTTCGTCCTGAACCGGATCCTGACGGGAGTCGTCGCCTGCGTTTCCGGCTGCGTCGCTGGGATCGCTTTCCTCCGGACGGAAAAGAAAAGAGCAGCCGCGCTCTGCCCCGCGGACGCGGCGCCGGCCGCGGGAACGGAAAAAAGAAAGACCGGCCGGAAGGACGTCACCGCTCTCCTCGTCCTGCTCCTGTCGGAAGCCGTTTCCGCGGCGGGCGCCGTCCTGACGGCGGGAGAAACCTTTTTCCCGGAAAGCGTCCTGTCCGCCTGCCTCTTTTCGGCGTGCATGTTCGGCGCGTCGGTCTCCGACCGCGTCGACAGAACTGTGAAGAATACGTACGCCTGCGCGGCCGCCCTCTGCGGTCTGTCGGCCGGAGGGCTGTCCGGACTGCCTGTATGGGTCCGGGCGGGGTCCGCCGCGGCGGTCTTCCTGTTCTTCCTCGTTTTTAACCTGATCTCCCGGAAAAAGCCTGTAGGCGGTGCGGACGTCAAGCTCTGCGTTTCCATGGCATTCTTTTCCGGGCACAGGATCTTCCTGCCGGCACTCGCGTCCGGACTGCTGCTCGCCGCGGTCTGTGAAAGCGTGAAAAGGGTTTCCCGGAAGCGAAAGAAGACAGACGTCTCCGGACCGTTCCCGCTGGTCCCGTATCTTTACGCGGGCTGGCTGACCGCATTCGCTTTGAACGCGGTCCTCGCGGTCATGCAATAGAAAAAGCCCGGGAACCCGGGCGGAAAGACTTTGAAAAAGATCATTTCATGCGGACTGTTTTGACGACGTCGACGATCAGGCAGATGAGGAAATACGCGGCGGAAACGGCGATCAGGACGATGCCGGCGGTCCGCGTCTTTTCGGAGTCGACCGCGAGAACGATGCCCGTGACCAGCAAAGCGAGCATGACGAAAGCAACGACCGCGAACACCCAACGGAGAACTTTCCTCTTCTTTTCCGGCAGACCGGAGGGAACGAGGGACGCGCAGAAATCGATCAGCTTTCCCGCGCCGGCTTCCAATAGTTCCAAAACAATGTCGATCATATGATTTTCTCCGGTCATGCGAACGTCTTATCCGGAAAGAAATGATACCACATTCCGCGCGGAAAAGCAATTCTCAAAAAAAGAAAAAAACAAACGAACTAAGGAAAGGAAACAACCATGAAAAACAGAACGGTACTCGGCGTCGTCTGCATCGCACTCGCCCTGCTCGCCGTCTTCGTCCTGGCCCCCTGGCTGACGAAAATGCAGGACGGACGGAAGACGATCGTGCGGATGATCCGCAGCGTGGAAAAGGGACACCTGATCACGGCGTCCGATTTCGAACTCGCGGAGGTCGGCGGATACAACCTTCCGGACAAGGTCCTGACGAAAGCAGCTTCGGTCGAGGGGAAATACGCGTCCGTCGACCTGCGCCCGGGCGACTGGCTGACGAACGGGAAACTGACGGACACGCCGGACAGCGCGTCCGACGTCTTCCGCATGCTGAACGGGGACAAACGCGCGATCTCCGTGACCGTCTCCAACTTCGCTTCCGGGCTGTCCGGAAAGCTGGAGAACGGGGACATCGTTTCCGTCTGCGTGACCAGGGACGGGCAGACGTTCATCCCGCCCGAACTCACTTACGTGAAGGTCATCACGTCGACGACGCAGAAGGGGATCGACAAGGACGCGCAGGAGACGAAGGAGGACGGCAGCGTGGACGCGCCGGTCACGGTGACGCTGCTCGTGAACGAAAAACAGGAACTTCTGCTCGCGGAATACGAGCAGAAGGCGAAAATGCATTTCACGCTGGTTTTCCGCGGAGAATCGAACGCGGCGAACGCGTTTCTGCAGTCCCAGGAAAGATATTTTTCTCCTGCCGGACAGGAAGACGTGTCCGATGACGGCGCCGGGCCAGGATCCGGAGACGAATCGGAAGACGGCAGCGGAAAGGAGAGATCGTAAATGCGCGGGAAAATGAAAGCGGAAAACCGGACGGCGTATGCGCCGAACGCGCGGACGTACGCCGTATGGGGCGCGCCGAAGAGCGGCAAGACGACCTTCGCCTGCCGGCTGGCGAACGCCTTCTCCTGCACGCCGGACCCGGCGACGGGGGAAACGATGTCCGCCGTCGTCGTCTGCGCGGACAACGACACGCCGGTCCTGCCGACGCTCTTCCCGCACCGGATGAAGGGCGAGGGGAAAGAAGGAGAACAATTGCCTTCCCTGGGCGAACTGCTGTCCATGCCGGACATGACGGAGGAGGACCTGCTGGAGCATCTGGTCACGGGGAAGGAGAACGACCGGCTGGGATATCTCGGATACGCGCAGTACGAGCATCCGCTCAGTTATCCGTCGCCGTCCTTCCGGACGCTGTCGAGGTTCTCCGACCTGCTGCTGTCGGTCGCGGACGTCATCGTATACGACCTGCCGTCGTCCCTTTCCGACCCGCTGTCGCAGTACGCGGTCAGGCACTGCGACAAGGTCTTCCGTCTGCTTGCCCCGGACATCCCGTCCGCGGTCTGGGAGACGTCGAAAAAGGAAATGTACGCGCACGAGCCGGACGACGGAAACGCTCTGCGCATGGAGGACCAGATCCCGTGTGCGGGATCCCCGGACAGGAATTCGGACAGGCTGCTGTCGGACTTCCGGCAGTCGGTGACGAGTTTGAAGTTCGCGCTCCCGTACCGGCCGGAATGGAAAGCCGCGTTCGAGGAAGGATCTCTCGCCTTCCTGAAGCCGGGAAAGAAGGAGATCGACTACCTGCTGAAGGCGGCGGGAACGAAGATCTGAAAGAATTTGCCGAGGTGAAAAAGTGGAAACCATCCTGACCGGACGCAAAAACGCGTCCGGACTGTTCCGCGAGATTTTAGAGGACGCGCGGAACGTCCTGTCCGCCAGGTACGCGTCCGCCGTCGACGCGAACGACCGGGCCGAGCTGGAGCAGACGCTGAAGCCGGCGATCAGACAGTTTCTGACGGCCGGCCGGCGGTCGGTCGCAGGCATGACGACGGAGGAACTGGCCGACCGGATCTATACCGAAATGGCGGAATACTCGATCCTGACGAAATATCTGGAGAGAGACGACGTCGAGGAGATCAACGTCAACGCGTGGAACGACATCGCCGTGACCTACGACGACGGCGAGATCCGGAAAACGGAAGAGACCTTCTTTTCGCCCTCCCACGCGGAGGACATCCTGAAGCGGCTGCTCCGGCATTCCGGGGCGGTGCTGGACAACTCGACGCCCATGGCGCAGGGACACCTGCCCGGAAACAAGCGCGTGACCGCCCTGAAGACGCCGCTCGTCGACGAAAACGTCGGCGTTTCCGCCTCCATCCGTATGCTGAAGCCGAGGAGGATCACGCCGGAAACGCTGGAAAAGAACGGATTCGCGACGGGGGAGATGCTGGATTTCCTGACCGACTGCGCCCGCTACGGCGTGCCTTTCGTGATCGCCGGCGCGACCTCCTCCGGAAAAACGACGCTGCTGAACGCCCTGCTCGGGAGAATGCCCGAACGGATGCGCATCTTCACGATCGAGTCCGGCGCGCGGGAGCTGTCGCTCGTGCGGGAGGACGAAAACGGGCATGTGCGGACGAACGTCGTGCACACCCTCTCCCGGCCGTCCGACCGGAAGGAGAACGACATTTCCCAGGAGGACCTCGTCGTCGCGTCGCTCCGGTTCAATCCGGACCTGATCGTCGTCGGGGAGATGCGCGACGAGGAATGCTACGCCGCGGTGGAGTCCGGGCTGACCGGGCACACGGTCGTGTCGACCGTCCACGCCGCGTCCGGCCCGTCGGCGCACACCCGCATCGCTTTGCTCTGTCAGAAGCGCTTTCCCATCCCGTTCCGGTCGTCTCTGGACCAGGCGGCGGAAGCGTTTCCCGTCGTCGCGTTCGCGCGGCAGTCGGACGACGGCGTCCGCAGGCTGACCGACCTGACCGAATGCGTCCGGACCGGGCAGATGCGCGGGGAGGCGGAGCGGGAATACCGCTGTCTGTATTCCTACGGGAAGGACGGCAAAAGCAATGGAAACGGATTCGTCAAGCGGAACCCGCCGTCGAAGGAACTGCTCGACCGGCTGACCCGTGGCGGGCTGCCGGACGAACGCAGAGCCGTCTACGAAAAACATGAAAAACGGAAAACGAACGCAAAAGGAGGCGAGGAAAATTGAATACCGTCATTGAGCGGACAGCTGCATTTCTGCTCCCGCTCGTCTATCCCGCGGGGTTCTTCCTGCTCGCGGCGGGCATTCTCTTCCTGCTGAAGCTGGACCCGTCGTCCGTGTCGGAGGATCTGATGTCCTGGACGGCGCCGGACGGAAGTCTGCGCGGAAAAGTATTGCGCGCCCGGGCGGAGAGCGGACGGAAAACGGGAAAAGGAAGAACGGGCGCCGGAGAGAAATTCCACGCCTTCCTGTTGAAGGCGCAGACGGCGCTCTCGTCCGGACGGAGGAACGGAAGCCAGGTGTTCGCACGGGTCTGCTTCTGCGCCGTCGCGGCCGCGGTGATCTGCGCGTTCCTGGCGGTCCGGATCGGAAACGTCTTTTTAGCGTTCCCGCTCGCGGCGTTCGGGTTCGCGCTGCCCTTCCTGTGGGTGCGTTCTTCCATGAACGCCTACCGCGACCGAGAGAACGCGGA
>CACZRJ010000007.1 GCA_902783535.1 uncultured Ruminococcus sp.
GAGAGAAGGGAAAAAACTGGCGGACGACCTTCTGACACACCTGTCCTCCCTGGAGGAGATCCGGAAGGAGATCGTCCTGAAAGTCCCCGCGGCCGTCGAGGAATGCAACCGGAAGATGCGCGAACGCATCGAGGAACTGCTCGGAAACACGCCCGTCGACGAAGCGCGACTGCTGACAGAATGCGCGATCTTCGCGGACAAGACGGACATCAGCGAGGAACTCGCCCGGCTGGAAAGCCACTGCGCCCAGTTCCGGCACATGCTGACGGAGGACGTCCCCGTCGGCCGCAAGCTGGATTTCCTCGTTCAGGAGATGAACCGCGAAGTGAACACGATCGGTTCGAAGTCCTCCGACACCGGATTCGCGTCGCTCGTCATCCAGGCGAAGAGCGTGCTCGAAAAGATCCGGGAACAGATCCAGAACGTCGAATGAGCGCGGGAGGAAAAACATGAGCAAGCCGAAGATCCTCGACCTCGGAAACGGATGCTACGCGAACGCCGACCGCATCGTCGCGATCGCGAGCACCGAATCCCTTCCCATCCGGCGTCTCATCCAGGACGCGAAGGAAGCCGGGCGCGTCATCGACGTTTCCGGCCGCGAAAAGACCCGTTCGGTCCTGATCACGGACAGCGAACACATCATCTGCTCGGCGGAGGAGACCTCCTCCGTTTCCGAGCGCTGGAAGGCGCTGACCGGAGAAACGGACGGAACCGGGGATTCGTGAGCCGCGCAGGCGGCGTCCCCGGACCGAAATCACCGAAAACAAATCTTCAAAGAGACATATTGAAAGGCAGGTAACAATCCTATGCTTTACCCATCCGTACAGCAGCTGACGCACAACGGCGAGATCAACCGCTACCGTCTGGTCATCGCCACCGCGAAATGCGCGCGGCACATCAACGACGAAATGGAGCAGGAACATATCAACGCCGAGAAGCACAAAGACATGGAATACGCGCCCCGCGTCGACTTCAGCGCCTACCCGGTCCAGAAACCGGTCTCCATTGCCGTCGCGAAACTCGCCGACGGCGAGTATCACATCCAGAATCACGGCTGATGGCTGACGCCCGCGCCTATGTGAGCGTGCGTCTGCTGGATCTTCCGTATCCGGCGGACAGAGAGTACTGCTACGAGCTCCCCGGGGACATCGCGCCCTCCGTCCGCACAGGGACCATGCTCGTCGTTCCCTTCGGGCGCGCGGACAAACAGATGACCGCCGTCGCGGTCGGATTTCCCGAGAAGGCGGATTTTCCGCGGATCAAGCGCGTCCTGCAGGTGCTGGACTACCCCTTCGAGATCCCGGAGGAATTCGTGCGGCTGAGCCTGTTCATGAAAGACCGCTTCTTCTGTTCTTTCGGACAGGCCTTCCGGACGATCCTGCCGCCGGGGATCAACGTGAACACCGAGATCTTTTACGTCCTCCCCTCTCCGGACGCGCCGAAGAAAAAGGGCGTACCCGGCCGGAAGAAGGCGGAAGACCCGCGCTGCGCTGATCTTCTGAAGATCATTTCCGGACAGGGCGAGATCACGGAAAAGTCCGCCGTCGAAACCTACGGCGACGACGCCTATGTCCTGCTCGGACGTCTGGTCCGGGAGGGAAAGGCGGAAAAGCGCAGCCGCGTGCCGAAGACCATCAACGAGAAGACGGTGACATCCCTTTCGCTGCTCGTTTCCGCCGAAGAAGCGGAAGCTATGCTTGAGGACACGTCCAAAGGATGCCTCACGAACAGTCAGAAAACGCTCGTGGAGCTGCTGATGCACTACCCTTGCGCGACCCTTCGCGAAGTCGCCGCCATCGGCGGCGTCGGGCCCGCGGTCGTATCCGCGCTCGTCCGGAAAGGCGTCGTCGAAAAGACCGAAAAGCGTCTGGACAGGACTTACGGCGGAGAAAGAGACGACGAAGAAACGAAAGAAGAAGCAGGTCCTCTGCCGGAACTGACGGAAGAGCAGGCGAACGCCGTGAAAGCGGTCCGCGCGCAGCTGAACGAAGACAGGCCTTCCGCCGCGCTTCTGTTCGGCGTCACCGGCAGCGGAAAGACCCGCGTCATCATCGAGTCCGTGCGCGAAACGCTGAAAAACGGCAGAACGGCGATCGTTCTGCTGCCGGAGATCGGGCTGACCGCGCAGGCTGCGGCCGTCTACCGCTCCGCTTTCGGGAAACAGCTGGCCGTCATCCATTCCATGCTTTCCATCGGAGAGCGGCTGGACGCCTACCGCGCCATGCGCGAGGGCAAGATCCGCGTCGTGCTCGGAACGCGAAGCGCCGTTTTCTCCCCGCTCGAGCGTCCCGGACTCATCGTCCTGGACGAAGAGCAGGAATCCACATACAAAAGCGAGAACGCTCCCCGCTATCACGCGCGGGACATCGCGCGGTTCCGGTGCAGCGAGAACAACGCCGTCATGCTTCTGTCCTCCGCGACGCCGTCCGTCGAAAGCTTTTATACCGCCCTGAAGGGAAACTACACCCTCATACGGCTGACCAGACGGGCCGGCGAATCGAAACTCCCGTCCGTCGAGATCGCGGACGTCCGCGGCGACGAGGAAACGCTGCCGGACCGGATGATCGGCACCGAACTGAGAGACGGGCTGTCGCGCGTCCTGTCCGGAAACCGGCAGGCCATCCTCTTCGCCAACCGCCGCGGCTATCAGTCGCACGTCTCCTGCCGCGCCTGCGGACATCCCTTTCAATGCCCGAACTGCAGCGTCTCCATGACCTATCACGCATACGAGGGACGGACCCGCTCCTCCGGAAAACTCATCTGCCACTACTGCGGGTATACCGATCCCTTCCCGAAGACATGTCCTTCCTGCGGAAGCGGGTTCATCGGGACCTTCGGCTTCGGGACGCAGAAACTGGAGGAAGAACTGGCGGAACGCTTCCCGGACGCCAATATCGCGCGGATGGACACCGACACGACGTCCGGACGCGATTCCCACGAACAGATCCTGTCCTCTTTTGGCAGGCACGAATCGGACATCCTCTGCGGCACGCAGATGGTCACGAAGGGGCTCGACTTCCCCGCCGTCGACCTCGTCGGCGTCGTCTCCGCGGACAGTCTCCTGTACCAGTCGGACTTCCGCGCGGGAGAGAAGGCATTCTCGCTGTTCACCCAGCTGATCGGCCGCGCCGGCCGCGCCGGGCAGAGCGGAAAAGCGATCCTGCAGACGCTCAACCCCGGCAACGAGATCCTGCGCCTTTCGGCGAAGCAGGACTACGAGGCGTTCTACGCGTCCGAGATCCGGCTGCGGAAAGCCGTCCGCTTCCCGCCGTTCTGCTCTCTGCTCTCGCTGACCGTTTCTTCGGCGGACGAGCGCCTTTGCGAGCAGTGGGCGGAGACCGTCGGCGAACGTTTCCGCGCTCTGTTCGACGCATCCGACCCGAAGCCGGCGGTCAGACAGTTCGGACCGTATCCGGCCGGGCTGTACAGGATCGGGAAGCGCTACCGCAGGACGATCCTGTTCAAGTATTCCGACCGCGCCGCCGAGCGCGCGTTCTTCTCCTCCCTTCTCGTTTCCGCTCTGACGGACTGTCCGAAAGACGTCCGGGTGGAGCCGGACGCGAATCCGCTTCACGTCTGATCAACGATCTGTTTTTCATCATCAAGGAGTTCTCAAATGGCTATTCTGCACATATATGACGTCAACGTCCCGGAAGAGGAGGCGCTTCTGAAGAAGCACAGCCGCCCGGTCGAAGCCGTCACGCCCCGCATCAAAACGCTGCTCGACGACATGTACGAGACCATGCTCGACGCCGCCGGCGTCGGGCTTGCCGCGCCGCAGGTCGGCGTGCTCCGCCGCGTCGTCGTCATCCAGATCCCGGACGAGAAGAGGATCAACCTGATCAATCCCGTCGTCGTTTCGAAAGAAGGCGAGCAGACGGGAGAGGAAGGCTGCCTGTCCGTTCCGATGCTTGCGGGGATCGTCACGCGGCCGATGAAAGTGAAGGTCGAAGCGCTCGACGAGAACGGACAGCCGGTCGCGGTCGAGGGAGAAGGGCTGCTCGCGCGCGCCCTCTGCCACGAGATCGATCATCTCGACGGCGTCATCTATACCGACCTCGCGACGGAAATGATCGAGTATTCATCCGAGCCGGAGGAACCGCAGGATGCGGAAGAACCGGCCCGCAGGAAAAAGAACAGGAGAAAGCAGCATTGACAGACAAGAACAAACGGATGCTCCGCGTCATTTTCATGGGAACGCCGGACTTCGCCGTTTCCGCCCTGCGCACGCTCGCGGAGAGCGGAAACGAGATCGTCTGCGTTCTGACCCAGCCGGACAGACCGAAAGGACGCGGTTACGAGACGCTCCCTTCCCCCGTCCGCGTCTGCGCGGAATCCGCCGGGATCCCCGTATGCACGCCGCAGACGCTGAAGGACGCGGAGACGCAGGACTTTCTGCGTTCTCTTTCGCCGGACCTCATCCTGGTCGCGGCTTACGGAAAGATCCTTCCTTCGGAGATCCTGACGATGCCGAGACTCGGCTGCGTCAATCTGCACGCGTCCCTGCTTCCCGCGTGGCGGGGAGCCGCGCCCATCCAGCGCGCCGTCATGAACGGCGACAGAACGGGCGGCGTCACCGTCATGCAGATGGACGAAGGACTGGACACCGGAAACATCATTCTACAGAAAAGCGTCCCGATCGGTCCGGACACGACCGCGGGCGAATACCACGACGCGCTGGCGGAAGCCGCTTCCGAAGCGCTGAGGGAATATCTCGTTCTGGCCGCGTCGTCGGACGGGCCAGTTCCATCCTCGAAGCAGCCGGAAGACGCGACCTACGCCTCCAAAATCGAAAAGGAGGAAGGACGGGTCGACTTCACCGGAAGCGCCGCGCGGACGCATGACCGCATCCGCGGGATGTCGCCCTTCCCCGGCGCGTTCACGTTCCTCGACGGAAAACGGGTCAAACTGCTCGGAAGCAGGATCGGACGGTCTATCGAAGGAGAACACGTTCCGGGCGAGATCCTCGGCTCCGGAAAGGACGGTTTGGAAGTCATGTGCGCGGACGGATCGCTGATCCTCACCTGCCTCCAGCCGGAAGGAAAAGGAAAAATGAGCGGCCAGAGTTTCGCGAACGGCATCCGCTCCGGAAGCGGAAAGGACATCCTCCATGTCTTCCGGGGATAAGGCGCGATCGCCGCGGAAAGCGGCGGCGGACATTCTTTTCGCCGTCGACCGGAAAGGCGCCTACTCCAACCTCGCTCTGAACGCGTTGTCGGATCTGCCGGAGCAGGACGCGTCTTTCGCGCGCCGGATCGTGCTCGGCGTTCTGGAAAAGGAAGTTCTTCTGGACGCCGTTCTGGACCGGTACGTCCGGAAAAGACCGGACCCGATGACGCGGATCCTGCTGCGCGAGGGCCTCTATCAGATCCTTTACATGGACCGCGTGCCGGAATCGGCCGCATGCAACGAAACGGTCGCGATCGCGAAGGAACGGTTCGGAGACGCGAAAGCCGGCTTCATCAATGCCGTGCTCCGCGCGTCCGTCCGCGAAAAGGAGCAGATCCTTTCGTCCGTCCCCTCGTATCCGCCGCACGTCCGTCATTCCGTTTCCGAGGGCATCGTTTTCATGCTGAAGGAGCAGTATCCCGATGAATGGGAGGACATCCTGGACGCGTTCGACCGCCATCCGCCGCTGTTCGTACGTTGCAACCAGCTGAGGGTCTCCCCCGGTTCGCTCGCAGAAATGCTTTCCGGCGAAGCGGACGGGACGCGGATCCGCGTGGACGACCGTCAATCGGAGGCGATCCGGAAAACGAAGGAAGGCCTGTGCTTCCCGCAGGGATACGGGTCCCAGGAAGCCGTCCGGATGCTCGGCGCCGGAGAAGGCGAGCTCGTCGTCGACGTCTGCGCATGTCCCGGAGGAAAATCCTTCGGCGCTGCGCTGGACATGAGGAACACCGGGAAAGTCTTTTCTTTCGACATTCATCCGAACAAACTGTCCGCGATCAAGAACGGCGCAAATCTGCTCGGACTGACAAATCTTGCCGTCGCGGAGCGGAACGCCGAGACCCCGGACGAAAAACTGCTTTCGCAGGCGGACCGCGTCATCGTCGACGTTCCCTGCTCCGGTCTCGGAGAGATCTGCGCGAAGCCGGAGATCCGGAAAAAGGACCCGGCGGAGTTCGGCGGGCTCTACAGGACCCAGGCGGCGATCCTGAACGCGTCCGCGGATTACGTGAAGCCGGGCGGCGTCCTGGTCTACTCCACGTGCACGATCAACAAAAAGGAAAACGAATGCCGCGTGCAGGCGTTCCTGGCATGCCGGACGGATTTCCGGCTGACGGACGAAAAGGTCTTTCTCCCCACCGGAGCCGCCTGCGAAGGATTCTACGCGGCGAGACTTGAAAAAATGAGGTAATTCCATGGAAACCGGCTGCGAACAGGCGAAGACCGACCTTCTTTCCCTCTTTCCGGAGGAGCTGGAGTCGTTCGCCGCGTCCCTCGGACACCCGCGCTACCGCGGACGCCAGATCTGGGACGGTCTCTACCGCGGCGCGAAATCGCCGGAGAACATCCGGAACCTTCCGGCCGGGCTGATCGAAACGCTGAAGTCGTCCGCGGTCATACGACGCGCGGAAGTCGAGGAGATGTACGTGTCGAAGCTGGACGGAACGAGAAAGTTCCTGTTCCGGCTGTGCGACGGCAAGGCCGTCGAGGGCGTTCTCATGAAGTACAGGCACGGAAACACGCTCTGTCTGTCCACACAGGTCGGCTGCAGGATGGGCTGCGCCTTCTGCGCTTCGACGAAAGCCGGTCTGGACCGATCCCTCTTTCCGTCCGAAATGATCGGGCAGATCCTCGCCTGCAGGGAAACGACCGGCGAGGACGTCGGCCATCTCGTCCTGATGGGCATGGGAGAGCCGCTGGACAATTACGAAAATGTGCTGAGATTCCTCCGGCTGGTCAACCACGAACGCGGGCTGAACATCGGGATGCGCCATATTTCCCTTTCCACCTGCGGACTGGTTCCGCAAATCGACCGCCTCGCGTCCGAAAAACTCGGGCTGACGCTATCCGTCTCGCTCCATGCGGCGACGGACGAAAAAAGAAAAGAGATCATGCCCGTCGCGCGCCGGTACTCCCTGGAGGAGCTGATGGCCGCGTGCGACAGATACACGGAAGCGACCGGACGCAGGATCTCCTACGAGTACGCGCTGATCGCCGGCGTCAACGACACGGCGGAGGACGCGGCCGCAGTCGGAAACCTGCTGAAGCGCAGGCTGGCCCATCTGAACCTGATCCCCGTCAATCCCATCCGGGAACGGGACTTCAGACAGAGCGGCAGAGAAGCCGTCGACGCGTTCGCGGACGCGGTCCGGAAAGGCTACGGCATCGAAGTCACCGTACGGCGGAAGCTCGGCAGCGATATCGACGCGTCCTGCGGACAGCTTCGCGCCCGCAGGGACGGACTCTAAACGGAAGAAAAAAACAGACAAACGAACATCTGCGGAAAACGACGGAAAGGAGGGAGCCGCTTGAAGATCGCGGGAAAGACAGACGTCGGGAAACGGCGTCACAGCAATCAGGACGCATTTTCCATTCTTGAGAAAAAAGGATATTCGCTCGCGGTCGTCTGCGACGGCGTCGGCGGTTCCAACGGCGGGGAAACGGCGAGCGACACGGCCATACACGTGTTCACGGCCTCCGTGAAAAGCTCGATGGACGGCGAAGGCGGAAGCCGGATCGGCCGTCAGCAGGCGGAAGACATCCTCAGTCAGGCCTCCGCCGAAGCGAACGCCGAAGTCTTCCGGAAGTCCCAGGAGGATCCCGACCTCGAAGGCATGGCGACGACGCTGGTCGCGGCGATGATCCGGGGCTCGGACGTCGACGTCGTCAACATCGGCGACAGCCGGCTGTACGCGTTCTCCGGAGGGAACATGCGTCAGATCACGTCCGATCACTCCTTCGTTCAGTATCTGCTCGACAAGCAGCTCATCACGCCCGCGCAGGCAAAGGTCCATCCGAACAGAAACATCATCCTGCGGTCCATCGGAAACGCGGAGGACGCCGCCCCCGACTTCTTCCGGCTCTCCCGCGGCGAATTCGATCAGCTCCTGCTTTGCACGGACGGTCTGTACAACATGCTGACGCCCGATGAACTGATCTCCGTCGTGAGCGGCTCCTATGCCGGAAAACGGAAACCGCCTTCCCCGCGGAAGCGGGTCGCGGAACTGGTCCGGCGGGCGAACGCGAACGGAGGCACCGACAACATCACCGCGCTTCTCATCTGCGAAGACGGCCGCTGAGAACGGCTGAAATACAATATATACAGTTAAGGAAGAAAC
>CACZRJ010000008.1 GCA_902783535.1 uncultured Ruminococcus sp.
CCTCCAGCGCGCGCATGGCGCCGGAAACGCTGTTTTCGGAAGACGCGTGCGTGAAGATCATCAGTTCCGCTCCGTCGTTTCCGCGCTCTTCCTGAACCAGGGACGCGAGGCTTACGCCGTATTCGCCGAACACGCGCGCGACGTTCGCGAGAACCAGCGGCCGGTCTTCGACCGCCAGGCGGATGTAGTAGACGTGCGGCGTCTCTCCGATGCCGGACACCGGAATGCGCGGTAATTTGTGCGACGGTCCGAATCTGCCGGCTTCTGACTCCTTCACAACGGACATCAGGTCCCCGACGACCGAGCTCGCCGTCGGCATGGAGCCGGCGCCCCGGCCGTAAAGCATGATTTCGCCGACCGCGTCTCCGTTGATGAAAACGGCGTTGAACGCGTCCGAGACCGCAGCCAGCGGATGCGTCTTCGGCAGAAGCGCGGGACGCACGTAGACTTCGCATCCTCCATCCGATTTCTGAGCGACCGCGAGCAGCTTGAACACGTAGCCCGAACGGTCCGCGAAGGCGATGTCGGTTTTCGTCAGTCCGGAAATGCCCTCGTGCGAAACGTCCTCGTACGCGACCGGCGTATGGAATGCGAGCGTCGAAAGAATGGCGATCTTCCGCGCGGCGTCTCCGCCTTCGACGTCGGATGTCGGATCCGCTTCCGCGTACCCGAGCTCCTGCGCCTGCCTCAGGGCGTCTTCGTAGGACATGCCGTCCCGCGTCATCCGGGTGAGGATATAGTTCGTGGTCCCGTTGAGGATCCCGTAGATCGAGCGGATCTCGTTCGCCGCAAGCGTTCTGCGGATCGGGTCGACGATCGGGATCCCTCCGCCGACGCTCGCTTCGAACGCCAGCAGAACACGGTTCTTATCGGCCGTTTCCGTAAGTTCGCGGTATCTGGAAGCAATGAGGTCCTTGTTCGCCGTCACGACGTGCTTGCCCGCATTCATCGCCGCGGTGATGTACCGGTACGCGTCGTCCGTTCCGCCGATCAGCTCGACGACGACGGAGATCTCCGGATCCGTCAGGATCTCTTCCGCGTTTCCGCAGATCTGGTCTTCTCTCAGCCCGAGCTTCCGCGCCTTTTCCGGAGTCCGCGCGAGCACCTTTTTCAGGACGATCTTTTTACCGAGCTGCTTCTCGATGTTGTCCCCGTTCTTCCGGAGAAGACGGATGACGCCGGACGCGACCGTACCGCATCCGAGGACGGCGATTTGAATCATATGAACTCCTTCCGGTCTTCACACATGCGTAACAGTAAAAACTTTTTCATTTTATTATACCCTGTCCGCGTCGCGCAGTCAAGTTGCAAACGGAAGAATTGACAAAAAGATTTTTCGGGAATATAATAAAAATAAGATGACTATCACGAAAACACCGGAAGGATGCCGCAATGCCGCTCACCAGTCCCCTGTTCCTGCTTTTGCTTCTGCCAGCCGTCCTCCTGTACTTTTTGCTTCCGCGGAAGTGCGGACCTTTCGTGCTGCTTTCCCTCAGCCTGCTCTACTGCGCGTCCTGGGGCATATGGATGCTTCTCCCGATCGCGTGGGACTTCGCCGTGTGCCTGCTGTTCTCCTTCCTGATCGAAAAAGCGGAGACCGAAAAGAAAAAGCGTGCGGCGAATATCGCCGCTCAGGTCCTGCTGTTCGGCGCGCTGATCGCCTTCAAGGGAATGCAGTGGCTGCGCGGCGGCGCCGACGGACTGCTCGGATCCTTTTCCTTCGAATGGAACATCCTGCTTCCCGTCGGCATTTCCTTCTATACCCTGCAGGCCTCCGCATATCTGACGGACATCCGGCGAAAGGAGGCAGAACGGGAACGGAATCCCCTGTCGCTCGCGCTGTTTCTGTCATATTTTCCGCAGCTCGTCTCCGGACCGATCTCCAGAGCGAACGTTTTACTTCCCGCTTTTCGCGGAAGGGCCGCGTGGGACGCGGACGGAGCGGTCACGTCCTTTAAGCGCATCCTCTTCGGGCTGTTTGAAAAAATCGCGGTCGCAGATCTCCTCGGACGGACGTCGGACGCGATGCTGTCTTCCCCGGAAACGGCCGGCGGGCCGGCCGTGCTGATCGGGATCATGCTGTACTCTCTGCGGATCCTGTGCGATTTCCGCGGATACAGCCATCTGGCGATCGGCGTTTCCGGACTGTTCGGGATCCGGCTTCCGGAGAACTTCAACGACCCCTACGGCGCATATTCCGTCAGCGAATTCTGGAGGCGCTGGCACATCACGCTTTCGGAATGGATCCGGGACTACCTGTATTTTCCGCTCGGCGGCAGCCGCGTCGGCGTGCCCCGGTTCTGCCTGAACATTCTGATCTGTTTCCTTTTCAGCGGTCTATGGCACGGCGCCGGACTGAATTTCCTTGTCTGGGGTCTTCTGCACGCGGTCTTCCGGATCGTCGAACGGATCATCTTCCGCAGAAAGAAGCCTGCGAATCCCGCCTCGCGCGCCGTCCGGTCGCTCTGCACGTTCCTCGCCGTCACCTTCGCGTGGATCTTTTTCCGTTCCCCGTCTCTCTCCGACGCGGGACACCTGCTGCACGGACTGATGAACGGCTCCGTCTTCACGGCGTCCGCCTGGACGTCCGTCGCCTCAGCCGCGGGCTTCGGCTCCCTCGCATGGGTCCTGCCCGCCTGCGCGCTTCTGCTGTTCGCCGTTTACCGTCTGCTTCTTCCGCGTCTGAAAGGAAAACTGCTGCCCTGCCGGTACGCCGTTTACGTCCTGATGCTCTGGACGACCGCCGCCGCGTGCATCCTTCTGCACAGCGAAGGCGTCTCCTCCGCGTTCATCTACATGCAGTTCTAGGAAGGAGGCGTTCAAGCCATGGACAATCAACCGAAAACGACCGGCGGAAAGTTTTCTCCGAACAAACGCCTCATCGTCCTGCTTTCCGCCTTTGCGCTCGCTCTGGTCATTCCGCTCGCCTGTTTCCTCGCCGCGGCGCACGCCGCGGGAAACGTCTATTCCGGGTCCTTTACCGCCGCGCTTGCGGACAAATACGAACTGCTCCGGAAAACGGAAAGTCAGAAACTCGTTCTGATCGGCGGCAGCAGCCTGCCGTTCGGGATCCGCGGCGACCTGATCGAGGACCGGCTGCACGTGTCATCCGTGGATATGGGCGTCTACGCGGCGCTCGGCACGAAGGTCATGCTGGAATTGTCCCTCGGCGGCATCTCCGCGGGCGATATCGTCGTGATCGCACCCGAACTCAGCGAGCAGACCTATTCTTCCTATTTCAATCCCGACGTCTTCTGGGAAGCCGCCTACGAAAGGCCGGAAATGCTCCGGGACCTCCGGCCGGAAGAAATCAGAGAGATGCTCTGGCACTATTTCCCGTTCTCCGCCGACCGCATCCTGCACCGGTCGGACGGGAAAACGCCCGATGGAACGCTCTATTCCCGCTTTTCCTTCGACGAAAACGGCGATCTCTCCTTCCCGCACAGGGGAAATCAGATGGCCGGCGGGTACGACCCCGCGCAGCCGGTATCGCTGAAAGGACTGCTGACGGAAGATTTCTTCGAAACGGTCCTTCCGTTCATCAGACAGGCTTCCGACGCCGGCGCGGACGTCTTCTTCTCCTTCTCCCCGACGAACAGATCCGCGAGATCCTTTACGGAGGAGGACGAAAACGCGTTTCTCGCCATCCTCAGGGAAAGACTTCCCTGCGGGATCCTCGGGACGCCTTCCATGATGACCTACGACAAGGATTATTTCTTCAACACGAACTACCATCTGAACGAGACCGGCGCGATCCTGCACACGCGCACGCTCCTGGAGCAGCTGCTGAAAGCGCTCGGCCTGCCGTCCGACACGGGCATAGAGGTTCCGGAGATCCCCGCCGGAGAACGCATGGAACCGGACCCGGTCCCCGGTGACGAGGAAAAGGAATCGAATTTCAGGTTCACCTATTCCGGAGGCGTCTACTATCTGTCCGAAGTCATCGGGAACGCTTCTTCGGCAACGGAACTGACCCTCCCAGACTCCTACCGCGGTCGCCCGGTCGAAGGACTGGAAACAGGAACTTTCCGAAATTGTTCGTCTCTTGAGATCCTTCGTATTCCAGACAGCTATTCGATGTTCCCGCACGGCCTGTTCCTTCCCTGCGCCGCTTTGAAGGAGATCCATCTCGCGCACACGGAGCCTTCCTCCGTCTCCATCCCCGTGAGCGGGCTGTTCGACGGCCCGGAAAGCGGACTTGCCGTCTACGTCCCTGCGGCCGCTTATACGAGATACGCGAGCGACTACAGCTGGCGGGTCTACCGTTCCTATTTCAAAAAGGAGGCATGAATTCATGCGAATCTTTTCCCATTCCCGCGCAAGACGGCTGACCGCCGTCACGGCAGCATGTCTTCTGCTGACCCTGTTCCTGCTTTCGGCATGCGATTCCCGGCCGCAGGACGGCATCAGACAGATCGCCATCGCAGTGAGAAAGCTGCCGGATAAGACGGAATATACCGCCGGAGAATCCTTCGACCGGGCCGGCATGAAAGTCGTCGCGGTGTACAGCGACGGTTCGGAAACCGAGATCACGGCATACAACGTTCACCCGTCCGTCCTGTCGGAAGGGACCGACCGCGTCTTCGTCTCCTACAAGGAAGCTTCCGCGGAGGTCCGGGTCACCGTACGCCCGAAAAGCGACTACAGTTCCGACATCTCCGTCAGCCTGCCCGACGCGAGTTCCGATCTTTCGCCGGACGAGCCTTCCGCTCCGGACGAATCGCCGGACGAGTCTTCCGTCCCGGGGGAATCGACGGACACAAGTCCGTCGGAAGGCGCCTTCTTCAAAATGCTTGAACTGATCCGGACGCCGGTCAAAACGGTCTACGTCTCCGGCGAGGAGCTCGACCTGACCGGGCTCCGCCTGTCCTTCTCTTCGCAGGACGCCTATCATCTCGAAGTCCATCCGGACGCCGTTCCGATCGGTCAGGTGAAAACCGGCGGAGAAGCGCGGAAGATTCCCGTGCAGGTCTACTACAGAGACGTTCCCGTCCAGTTCGAGATCACCGTCGTCCCGGGCGAGCCCGACGTCTTTCATTCCCGCTATACCGAAAGCGACGCGAAAAGAAAACTGAATGAGATCTCCGCCGGCGTCTCCGGTAAAACGAACAACAATTTCGAACAGCCCGATTCCATCGGGAGAACGCTGGAAAATCCTTTCCCGGACGGCGTCGTGAGAAACACCGACGAACTGACCGCCTATCTCGACTATCACCTGTTCTACGGCATCGACAGCGTGATCGTCCGCACGGACTACGCCTTCGACGACTTCGAAAAGGAACTCGACGCCTATTACTACAGAAGCGGGCTCTGCGCCTCGAACGCCGCCGTCAGCAGCCGGAACCTCGGCGGAGGCTGGCATCAGGTCCTCTTCCGTCTCTACAAGGACGATCTGCTCATCGCGAAGCAGGACGAGGCGAAGATCTCGAAATTCGTTTCCGTTCCCTTTTTCCCGTCTTCCCGTCCAAGCGGATACAAATTCAAAAAGATCGACGCCGTCAACGGCATCACCGTATGGAACTCGGATCAGCTTTCCTACGCGCTGTCCATGGGGTACGATGTCTCCCCCGTTCCGGGCAGTCCCGCGGAAGAGGTCCTGAACAGTGCGGCGTCCGTTCTGGAAAGCGTCTGCGACGACGGCATGACGCCCTTTCAGAAGATGTACAACATCGCCCTGTATTTCATCCGGAACGTCCGATACGACAAGGAAGGCGAAGTCTTCGCGTCCCACGTGTGCGATTTTGAGAACGAGCCGGATCAGCTGGCGGCCCGCTTCGTCTCCTTCAAGGCGGAGGGTCCGCTGCTTTACGGCCACAGCGTCTGTTACGGGTTCGCCAAGGCGAATACGATCCTGCTCGCGCTGGAAGGACTGGACGTCAGACGCGTCGTCGGAAAGGACAGGGAAACGAAAGGACGGTCCGCCTACCTCATCGACGAGGAAACCGGTCAGTACGAGGAGATCTTCTATATCCATTCCTACAACTACGTGACGATCGACGGAAAGCAGTATCTGGACGACATCACGTTCGCCTATGCGGGAGACATTCCGATGGAGAAAGGACGGGCGACCTGGTACAGAAACCCATGCGTCGGACTGTCGAAAAAAGAGCACGCCGTCGTGTACAACACTTACGAAGACGATATCGTCTCCTCTTCCCCCGGCTACAGTCCCGGTTCTTTCTTCCACCTGGAGGAATTCACCTACCCGTCCGCTCACGGGGACAAGCCCGCGGTCGTCCGGACGCAGGAGGACCTGGAAGACTGGTTCGCGTATATGAAAACAGAGGCCGCCGGGTCCAAAGCCGTCTCCGCCGCCGTCTTCGTCTCCGTTTCCTTCGATTCCGCCGAAAACCTCGTTTCCCGCATGCAGTCGATCGCAGGAAAGACCTTTCCCTACTACAGATACGGCCTGTCGAAGCGGGTGATCGGCGACGAGGAATTCTACGAACTCCTGCTGTGCGCCGGCATCTGATCATCGGCTGATCCGCCGGATCGGCTGTATGCATGTCCGTTCATCCGCATGGATGACGGGCATGCTTTCTTTTCCGGCAGGGCGCGTCCCGGAGGCCAATTTCTGCCCGCACCTTCCGATTTATGCATAGTTTATTGCATTTTTTTAAAATTATGCATTAAAATGAAATATTTTTCATATTTTTTTTGAAAAATATTCATAAAAGTACTTGCATTTTTCATTTTTGGAGATATAATGATGCCTGTAACAATTTTCAACAAAGCCGCACCGGCCGAACCGGCGGCGCAACCGCATCAGAGAGAGGAGAAACATCATGAAAGCATTAAAAACCATCATCGTTCTGGCTTTGAGCCTTGCCCTGATCTCCGCCGTCGCGGCATGCAATGCCAACCCGGACAGCGCGAAATCCGCGGCATACAACAAGATCATCGAAGAACTCAAGTTTGACGACACCGGCCTTCCGGAACTCACCGTCGCCACTTCCCCGGACTTCGCTCCCATGGAATTCGTCGACCTTGCCAGAAGCGGAGCCGATCAGTATGTCGGGTTTGACCTGATCCTCGCGAAATACATCGCGAAAGAACTCAACATGAAACTGGTGATCAAGCCGATGTCGTTCGACGCCGTGCAGGCCGCCATCGAAACAGGCAACGCCGACCTCGGCCTCTCCGGCTTCAGCTGGACGGCGAGCCGTGCGGAAAACTACTTCATCACCGACTGGTATGAAGCCGGCAAGAATGAAACCGAGCAGGTCACGATCACTCTCGCGGCCAACAAGGACAAATACAAGACGGCCGCAGACTACAGCGGTGTGAAGGTCGGCGCCCAGGGCGCCTCCCTCCAGAAGATCCTTGTCGAAGAGCAGCTTCCCGACGCCCAGATCGAACTCTATGAGAATCTGAACGACGCCTGCACCGCCCTTCTCACCGGAAAGATCGAAGCGCTCGCAGTCGCGTTCGGTAACGGCGAATCGCTGATCTCCGCCAACGGCGACAAGATCGTATTCACGGGGTTTGAGTTTGAAGTCGACGATCTTTACAAGAACAACGTGATCCTTCTGAACAAGAACGCGACGGAACTCGGCGCGAAAGTCAACACGGTCCTGGCGAAGGCGAAGGCAGCGGGCGTCTACGACAAATGGTATGAGGCCTGCCAGCTCCTCGCGGAGATCAAGACCATCGACGAACTCGGATACGACGACGCCGGAAACAAGATCAAGGAATAGGACCTGATCGCGCCGTCCCGGCGCGTCGGGAACCTGCTGTAACGTGAATCCATCGGAAAACCGCGGCTGCCCGGAGAAATCCGCGCTCCGTCAGGAGCGGAAAGCAGCGCGGTTTTCTGAAAGCCTTTACCGCCTGAACGGAGGCAAATATGACCTTTACCGAAATCCTCACGAACATGTGGGACATTTTCATCAAGTACTATATCGGCGCGGGAATGCTGTGGAGCGGCATCGGATATACGCTTCTGCTGTCGGCGATCACCGTGTTTTTCGGAACGATCCTCGGCTCGCTGATGGCGATCGGAAAGCGCAGCAGGTTCAAGCCGCTCGTTTTCGTCATCACGGCTTTTGTGGAAGTTCTGCGCGGAACGCCCGCCCTGCTGCAGCTCTACGTCGCGTATTTCATCATCCCGATGATCCTGAAGGTACCGGGCCTGTCTCCGTTCACCAGCGTGGCGATCGCGATGTCGCTCAATTCGGCGGCATACGTGTCCGAGATCATCCGGTCCGGCATACAGGCGGTCGACAAGGGTCAGACGGAAGCCGCGCGCGCCCTCGGTCTCACCGGAAGGACCGCCATGCTGAAAATCGTTCTTCCGCAGGCCGTGAGGAACATCCTTCCGGCGCTTGGAAACGAGTTCATCACCGTGATCAAGGAGACCGCGCTCGCTTCGACGTTTTTCGTCGGCGACCTCATGACCACCTACAAAGTCATCAACGGCTTCACCTATCAGACGATCCCGATCCTTTTCGACCTCGCGATCTTCTATTTCGTGCTGACGTTCAGCCTTTCGAAGCTGCTCGGACTGCTGGAGAGGAGGATGAAGAAACGTGCTTGAAGTCAAAAACATCTACAAGAATTTCGGTTCGCTGAAGGTCCTCCGCGGCGTCTCGACGCACGTGGACAAAGGCGAAGTCATATCCATCATCGGCGTTTCGGGCTCCGGAAAATCCACGCTTCTCCGGTGCATGAACCTTCTCGAGCAGCCGACCTTCGGCGAGGTCTGGATCGAAGGCAGGCTCATGACGCCGGTCGACCCGTATCTTCACAAGGAGATCATCGAGTCGTCCGACACTTTCGCCTCGCTCGTTTCGTCCGGAATGAGCCCGTCCGACGCCGTCCAGAAAATCAAAAAGGAAGACCTTCTGAAAGAGAAGCATTCGCGCGAAGGCGCCGCTTACAGGAAACTCATGAAGGAATTCTTTGAGAAAAACCGCATCGACGTCAACGAAGGCCGCCGGAAAATGAGCATGGTCTTTCAGCAGTTCAATCTGTTCAACAACAAGAGCGTCCTGGAAAACATCACGCTCGCGCCGCTGGAGACCGCGAAATACAATCACGCGAAAAACATGAAGGAGATCCGCGAAAGCGTTACGGAACGCGCGATGTCTCTTCTGAAGAGGATCGGACTCGAGGACAAGGCGCACGCCTACCCCTCCACGCTTTCCGGCGGGCAGAAGCAGAGGATCGCCATCATCCGCTCCCTCGCCATGAACCCGGACGTCATGCTTTTCGACGAGCCCACGTCGGCGCTGGATCCGGAAATGATCGGCGAAGTGCTCGACCTGATGAAGGAACTGGCCGACGCCGGCATGACGATGGTGATCGTGACGCACGAGATGGGATTCGCGCGCGAGGTCTCCGACCGGGTGCTGTTCGTCGATGAAGGATACATCAAAGAAGAAGGCACGCCGGACCAGATCTTCCGCGACCCGAAAAACCCGCGGCTTCAGGACTTTCTCAGCAAGGTCCTGTAACCGTCTTGACGAGCATATCCGGAGGCAATCATGTCCATTCGCGACTGTCATCTGAAAGAAATCGATCTGAAAGAAAATAAAATCATCGAGATTTCGCATAAAATATGGGAATACGCCGAGCTTTCCCTCAAGGAGTTCCGCTCTTCCGCGCTGCTCGTCGAAAAGCTTGAGGAAGCAGGATTCAAGATCCGGAAGGGCTATTCCGGGATCCCGACCGCTTTTTCCGGCGCTTTCTCGTACGGTACCGGAAAGCCGGTCATCGGGATCCTTGGCGAGTTCGACGCGCTTTCGGGTCTTTCCCAGAAGGCAGGCACGGCCGTAAAGGAAGAACTCGTGAAAAACGGGTCCGGGCACGGATGCGGACACAACATGCTCGGCGCAGCCTCCTTCGGCGCCGCGCTCGGAGTGAAGAAATACCTCGAGGAGACGCATACCGACGGGACCGTCGTCTTTTACGGATGCCCGGGCGAGGAAGGCGGCGCGTCGAAAGCGTTCATGGCGCGCGACGGCGTCTGGGACGAACTGGACGCTGCGCTGACGTGGCACCCCGGGAGGACGAACGAGATCACGACCGGAACGAACAACTCGTGCGTGCAGGTCCTGTACGAATTCACGGGCGTCGCCTCGCACGCCGCCGGCAACCCGGAAGAAGGACGCTCTGCGCTGGACGCGGTCGAACTCATGAACGTCGGCGTCAATTATCTCCGGGAGCACATGAAGCCGGACTGTCGGATTCACTACGCGATGGTCGACGGCGGCGGTCTTTCCCCGAACGTCGTCCAGCCGCACGCTTCCGTTCTGTATATGATCCGCGCGTGCAAAGTCCGCGACACGCTCGCACTTCAGAAGCGGGTCGACGCCTGCGCGGAAGGCGCGTCTCTGATGACCGGAACGTCTCTGCGGAAGATTTTCGTCGACGGCACTTCGAACGCCCTTCCGAATACGACGCTCGAACGCGTCCTCTACCAAAGTCTGACGAAGATCCCCCTTCCGTCCTATTCCGACGCGGAACTGAACTATCTGAAAGAACTTGACGGCACCTGTCCGAACACCGGGGAGATCCCCGGCCACGGCGCAAAATACGACCCGGCCATCCGGGAACAGACCCGGATCCTGTCGGAAAGCGGAACGAAATCCGTCAACGACTTCGTCATGCCGTTCTACAGCGGAAACGAGTTCTCACCCGGATCTTCCGACGTCGGCGACGTGAGCCGCAGAACGCCCACAGCCGAGTTCACGGCGGTGACATTCCCCGCCCACGCACCGGGTCACTCCTGGCAGAACGTCTCCGCGGGAGCGTCCTCCGTCGGAGACAAGGGGACCGTGTTTGCGGCGAAAGTCCTCGCGGACGCGGCTGTCACTCTGTTCAGTTCGCCGTCCGTCCTCGGGGAGGCGAAAGCCGAGTTTGACAGACGCATGAAATGCGAGGATCCCCAAAGCCCGATCCCGGACGGCGCCGTTCCATACGTCATCGGGGAATGAACGCGTCCGGCGGGCCTGTTGTCAGCATCGAAAAAAACCGGCGTCAAAGCCGGAATCACACATAAGGAGACAACCCATGGCGAAGAAAGCATACGCAGGCAATGAAAAGAATATCCGCGCGAAAAGGTTTGAAGAAATCAGGCGGCTGATCGCGGAAGAGGAGATCGAAAACCAGCAGGATCTTCTGAAGCGTCTGAACGAAGAAGGCTACGGCGTCACGCAGGGCACCGTTTCAAGGGACATCCGCGACCTCAAACTCGTCCGTGTCGCTCTTCCGGGCGGAGGTCACCGCTATCGGGAAGCAAACGCGTTCGACGACGAGCATCTCTCCGACCGGTTCAAAAGCATCTTCAAAAACGCCGTGACGTCCATTGATTCGGCGATCAACCAGGTCGTGATCAAGACCTACAGCGGCATGGCGGGAGCGGTCTGCGCGTCCATGGACTCGCTGAAATGGGACGGACTGCTCGGAACGATCGCCGGAGACGACACCATTCTCGTCGTCATGCGCACCGAAAGCCATGCGCTTTCCCTCGCCCGGGTCCTCGCGGCGGTCAAAAACGAAAAATGACTTCGTCCGGAGAAGACGAAGATCAGCAGATCACATACAGCGCGCAGCCGGTGAAATGGTCATTCCGCCGGCTTTTTTTCTGTGAAAAAACAAATGACCCGTGACTTCATTCCGGTCAGGGGTCATCCGTTCAACGGTGCAAGAATCACACGCCGCCGTCGGTCTGTTCGCCGTCTTTGCCGCAGTTGTCCGCGTTGTCTCCGTCTCCGGCACGGCGTCTGTCCGGCTTTTTCAGAATGTCGTACCGGATGATGGCCGAGAGCAGCGATGTCGTCGTCAGGATCTCCCCGATCAGCGCTGGAATGCTGCCTGTCAGGATGGCGTAGACCATCCAGAGCGGCGACGTCGGAAACATGCAGATGCGGAACCATTTTTCCTTTTTCACATTGTACGCCAGAGTATGGACCAGCATGGCCAGTAGCGGAAACAGAGACGGAAATCCCTGCCATGTCAGGATGCCCGCGACGAGGATCACCGCCGCGTATACGCATGTGAAAAGAACGTTTTTGAACCAGGGCCTGTTTTCGAAATAATAGAGGACCGTCTTGGTGAGCGCGATCAGGTTCATAATAGCGCCGGTGTACCCGCCGAGCAGGAAGAAATGGACCGTAAAGATGGAGATCGAAAGGATCTGAAGCAGAACGATCTGTTTTTTTCGCGGCATCTGATAGGACAGGAAAAGAACGCCCGTCCCGATATAGCCGATGATCTTCGCAGCGATTTCCATCATTCAACCCGCCTCCTGCGGTCTCATTCCCTCAGCTTCCGGCGCTGTCCGCGGAAGAACGCATCGCCTCTTCCTTGAACCGGCGGTTGTTCTCCTGCAGTTCGCCGAACGTGACCGGCGCGGAAGATCAGGTCCCCCGCGATATAGACGTCGTCGTTTTCCCCGACGCGTCCGTTCCACGCCGAGATCATGTACTCGTCCATTTCGGAAGCGTCCCCGAAAGGACGTCCGCACAGACGGATGATATTCCCGTGTCCGAAATGGTTGTCGGCTGTGAAGAAGACCAATGTTCCGGCTCCTTTCCGTTTCCTCCGTCAGGCCGGGGAACCGCTTGCCAGCGGAGCGGGCGGCTGCTTTCCGAGCAGCTGTTCCTTGTGATACTGCAGCTGGTAAAGGCTGTAGTAGGCGCCTTTCTTCTCCAGCAGTTCGAAATGGCTTCCCTCTTCGAGGAGCTCCCCGTGGGAAATGACGATGATCTTGTCCGCGTGCTGCACGGTGGACAG
>CACZRJ010000009.1 GCA_902783535.1 uncultured Ruminococcus sp.
CGGAATCCAGTTCCGGCTGCGTGAGCACGTGCGTCCGGAGGTCGTCGAATCCGTCCCGGATCTTTTCGACGTCCACGCCGATCTCGTTTTTTCCGCCGAAGACGGCGGCGACGAGACCGCAGCTGTGGGACAGATTGAAGCGGACATGATCTTCCGCGTAGGGCTTGCCTTCGTCCGTCCGGAGGACGATTGCGTCTCTTCCCAGATTCCTGCGGATCAGATACGCGCCGCCCGCGGACATCAGGCGGTCCTCCTCCCGCGCATAGCGGGAGGCGCGGGCGCGCTCTTCTTCCGTGAGATATGAAAGAATGGCAGGCAAATGCGCTTTGATGTCCTCCGAAGAGAGCAGGGAAAGCGTCAGAACGTTTTTTTGATCGTGCATGGCTTTTATCATCAGTATTTTTCTAATAATATATCATACAAAAAAAGCGGTGTGAAGATGTTTTTTTCGTTTTTTTGTTCCGGAATCATCTTTTTCGCTGTTTTCGCGGGCCGTTCCGGCCTGTTGTTTGTTGACTTTGCCCGTTCCGGGTGATAAGATGGCGGAAAGGGGACGCGGGCATTCTCAGGCGGCCGGCCCCGAACGGATCTGACTGACGAAAATTTCTATTGTAAATTTCTATCGAAAAGGAGATGATCTGCCGTGAACGACTTTCTGAACGAACTCTGGCTTCACCCCCGTCATATCCAAAGCCGCGCCGTCACTGCCGAGAACCCGGACGGGTCTCCCGGCGGAGGCGCGAAGTCGCCCGCGCTTGCGGGGTCCGCGTCCGAACATCTCGGCGAAGGCTGGAAGACCAGGCCGAGCGTGCACATCCCGTCCGGAAACGTCTTTACGGTCGCCGACATCGAAGGACCCGGCATGATCCGCCACATCTGGATGACCTGTCTCGCCGACGGAAGCGTTTACAGGCTTCCCTGGATGAGGGACGTGCACCCCTGGCGGGACCTCATCCTGCGCATCTGGTGGGAGGATCAGGAGCAGCCCTCGGTCGAGTGCCCCCTGGGCGATTTCTTCGCCTGCGGCTGGGGAAGGTTCGCTCAGGTGACTTCCGAGGCCGTCTGCGTGAATCCGGGCAACGCTATGAACTGCTACTGGCAGATGCCTTTCCGCTCCCATTGCAGGATCACGCTGGAGAACAGAAGCCCGGACGGCGCCACCCTCTACTATCAGGTGGACTATACCCTGCAGGACCTGCCGGACGACATCTGTTATTTCCATACGCAGTTCCGGCGGAGCAATCCCACGCAGCCGAAACAGCCGCACGTCATTCTCGACGGCGTGCGCGGACGCGGACAGTACGCCGGCACCTACGTCTGCTGGGGAAGCAATTCCGTCGGCTGGTGGGGCGAAGGCGAAGTCAAGTTCTACATCGACGGCGACGGAAAATACCCGACGATCTGCGGAACGGGGACCGAGGACTATTTCTGCGGCTCCTACAATTTCGAGAACACGTCGACGCACGAATACCAGACCTTCTGCACGCCGTACGCCGGCCTGTGTCAGGTCATCAAGCCGGACGGACTTTATCAGTCGCAGACGCGGTTCGGCATGTACCGGTGGCACATCCCGGATCCGATATATTTCGAAGAAAACATCAAGGTCGACATCCAGGCGCTGGGATGGACGGAATACGGAAAATTCAAGTGCCTGTCCGACGACGTGTCTTCCGCGGCGTTCTGGTACCAGACGCTGCCGACACAAGCATTCCCGGATCTTCCGCCGCGGGAAGAGATGGAAGTCTGAAACATGCGGAGTGAACAGATGCCAGAAAAGGAAACGGAACTGCTGCTCGGGATCGACGTCGGGACGACGACGGTCTCGGCGCAGATTCTGTCCGCGCGGGACGGGAAGAGCGTCTGCGTAAAAAGCATTGCGCACGGCGCCGATCTGCCGGACGGAAGACTGCCCGGCGCGTTCGCGCAGAACATAAAAAAACTGGTCGGCAAAGCGGAGTCGCTCGTCCGTTCTCTGCTTGCGGAATACGAAGGCATCGTTTCGATCGGCGTGACGGGGCAGATGCACGGCGTCGTTTTCGTTGACGCGAAAGGCGGTATCCTGTCCCCGCTTTACACCTGGCAGAACGGATTCGGAAACCTGAAACACGAAAACGGGACGGTCTGCGATGAGATCGAAAGGATTTGCGGGCGCGCGGTCCCGACCGGCTGCGGCGTCGCGACGTATTACGCTCTGAAAGCGTTCGGTCTGCTTCCCGAAAACACTGCAAAGGTCATAACGGCACCGGATCTGCTCGTTTCCGCGCTGTGCGGGAAACCCGTCCCGTCGCATCCGACGATGGCGTCGTCGCTCGGCCTGTACGACCTGCGGAAAAACGACTTCGACGCGGACGCGATCGGAAAGATTTGTGTCCCGCGGTCATTGCTTCCGGAAGTGCAAACCGGCTTTGCGGTCGCGGGATCGACTGTCTTCCACGGCAGAGAGATCCCCGTATCCGTCGCGATCGGGGACAACCAGGCGTGCGCTTTCGGTTCGCTCAACGAAAAAAATCAAGTCCTTCTGAACGTCGGGACGGGCAGTCAGGTCGGTCTGATCTCGGACGACATGTTATCCGGCCCGTTCGAAGTCCGTCCCTATTTCGACAACCGGTTCCTTTTGTCCGGCGCGCCGTTGTGCGGCGGACGGGCGTACGCGATGCTGAAGGACCTCTTCGGGACCGTTTTGAAGGATTTCGGTGTCGACGCTGACGACCGGCGGATCTACGAATATATGAACACGTGTTCATTAAATTCGGGAACGACCGGTATGCGGGCGGACACCCGCTTCTGCGGGACGCGGTCCGACCCTTCATTGAAGGGAAGTTTTACGAACATCGGGCCGGACGACCTCACGCCCGGCGGACTCTCGGCCGCGGTCTTGCGCGGCATTGCGGGAGAACTGTACGAACTCTATGCGCAGATGCCCGGCGGAAACACGGACCGGACGGCGGTCGGGACCGGGAACGGCATGCGATACAATCCTGCATTGCGCGCAATCTGCGAAGACGTGTTCGGCATGAAGATATCTGTCCCTTCGAACACGGAAGAGGC
>CACZRJ010000010.1 GCA_902783535.1 uncultured Ruminococcus sp.
CAGCCGGCGAGAGACGCGGTCCCTTCGACGCCGAATCCGGCGTAGTCGTGCAGCAGAATGCAGACCCGTTCGCTGTCCGGAAGGGAGGCGAGCAGATTGCTGACGGCGTTGAGATCGCTCCGCTTGACGCTCGGCTCCTGCGACGGCAGCTTCGTCTTGACCATCGTGTCGTAGAACGGATCGTTCCCGTCGCCGGGCTGGATCGTGAACGCGACGCCGCGGCGCGCTGCGCGGGTGTTCTGGGCGAAATAGAAGGCGTTGCCGCACAGCCACTGATAGAAGGTCTGCGTCGTCGGCATCGACGAACTGTTTTTCCATGCGTAGACGAATGTGTCCCTGGTGACGGAGACGGCTTCCTGCTCGTCGTTCAGGAGATGCAGGCAGAAGTAGTACAGCCGGCTCTCGAAGATCGTATAGAGTTCTTCGAAAGCGCCGGTGTCACCCTTTTTCGCTTTTTCCGTCAGAAGAGGAATGCGTTCTTTTTCAGACATTTTGATAACTTCCTCTCATGTGTTCTCACCCTTATTATATGAAAACAGGGAAGTCATGTCAAGCAAGGCGGAAAAATGTTTTCGGAAATTTACGGATTGTTTACGATTCCGCTCTCCGGAAAGGGCAAGTTGGCTGTTGACTTTGAAAAGGGCGTGTGATAAAATGAGCGGCGAAAGATTTTGAAACAGAAAGGATCTAACCATCATGAATGTTCTGAAAGGCGCTGCGGTCATCGGCCAGTCCGGCGGCCCGACCTCCGTCATCAACGCATCCGCTTACGGATGCATCAAAACCGCTCTGGAAAACGAAAACATCACCAAAGTCTACGGGATGTGCAACGGCATCAAGGGCCTGCTCGACGACAAACTGTTCGTCATGGACGAGGAGGATCCGGCCGAACTCGCGCTGATGCGCACGACGCCGTCTTCCGCGCTGGGCTCCTGCAGATACAAGCTGAAGGATTCCTCCGTCGACGAAACGGACTACAAGCGCATTCTCGAGATCTTCAAAAAATACAACATCCGCTATTTCTTCTACAACGGCGGAAACGACTCCATGGACACCTGCAACAAGGTCTCCAAATACATGCTCTCCCACGGCTACGAGTGCCGCGTCATGGGCATTCCGAAGACCATCGACAACGACCTGGCCGGAACCGACCACTGCCCCGGATATGCGTCTGCCGCGAAGTACATCGCGACGTCCCTGATGGAGATCTATCACGACGCGCGCGTTTACGACACCGGCATGATCACCGTCGTCGAGATCATGGGAAGAAACGCCGGCTGGCTGACGGCCGCCGCTTCGCTCGCGTGCTACAAGGGCCAGGGACCGGACCTGATCTACTGCCCGGAGAACGATTTTGACATGGTCTCCTTCATGGAGAAGGTCAAGAAGATCTACGCCGCGAACGGGAAATGCATCATCGCCGTTTCCGAAGGCATCCACGACAAGGACGGCAAATACATTTCCGAATACGGCAACGACCTGTCGAACGCCCGCGACGGATTCGGCCACGCCCAGCTGGGCGGCCTCGCCGCATATCTCGCCAACGAGATCAAGAAGGAAACCGGCGCCAAGGTCCGCGGCATCGAACTGTCGCTGCTTCAAAGATGCGCCGCGCACTGCGCGTCCCTGACGGACATCAACGAGTCCTTCAACGCCTGAAAGACCGCCGTCGAAGAGGCTGTCGCCGGAACGACCGACAAGATGGTCGGCTTCACCAGAACCTACGAAAACGGCAAATACGTCTGCAAATACGATCTGTTCGATCTGACGATCGTCGCCAACACGGAGAAGAAGATCCCCGCGGAATGGTTCAACGAGACGAAAGACGGACTGAACGAAAAATTCGTCGAATACGCGCTTCCGCTGATCCAGGGAGAAACCGATCTGCCGAAGGAAGACGGACTGCCCAGATTCGTTCATCTGAAGAAAGTCCTCGCGAAGTAAGCGGCGCATTCTTTTCCTGCGCCCGCATCTGTAGCATCCGGATGCCGGAACGACGGTCCGCTGGACCGGACGAACGGCATCCTGTTTTTCACCGAAAGGAGAGGGGAAATGAAACGTTACCGCAGCATCCGGCTGACCGCGGCGATCGTCACGGTCGCGCTGCTGGCCGCCTGCGCGCCCATGCTGTTCCGGCCGGTCGTCAGAGCAGACGTCGCCGACAACATCGCGCGGCTGTCCGAGTGGCAGCGTGATTTTCTGCGCGTCGTTTCCTCCCTTTCCCTGAAGGACGCTTTCGACAACCGGGATGAGAACGGAAACCACGTCTTCGCGTCCATGACCGCCGGCCAGTCCCTGTACGAAGGCGGGTGGGCGAGATACGGCATCTCCGTCATCGCGAACAACCAGTTCGGGATCAAGGCCTATTCCTCCTGGAAAGGAAAAGTCTTCGACAACAAGACCTACATGGTCTACGACAGCTACGAGACGCTGGCGTCCATCGAAGGTGCGGATTACGCGAGACACTGCAATCTCTGGCGCGCCTACGACACCTGGGACGAGAGCGTCGCCGACCATTCCGCGCTCTTCTACAACGAGAAGAAATACGCGAAGCTCCTGCAGGCAGTCGACTACAAGGACGCCGCGAGAAAGGTCGTCGAGGCCGGGTACTGCTCGGACAACGGGTACGACCGGAACCTGATCAAGGTCATCGAGGACTACGGCCTGGACGCGCTCGACGGCGTGACCCCGGACGAGTACGGCATCGTCGGGATGATCATGGACCGCTC
>CACZRJ010000011.1 GCA_902783535.1 uncultured Ruminococcus sp.
CTGTTGTTCAATTTTCAATGTCCGAAACCGCACCCGCTTCTCGCGAGCGCTTGACTATACTACCACAGCGTTTCCCCTTTGTCAAGACATTTTTTCAATATTTTTCAAAAAAAAATCTCCTTAACTGGGCACGAATATTTGAGCCAGATAATACACATCCGGCATGGTTAGTGGGGCGCTTCTTCCGACTCGAAATAATTCTAATTTCTGATTATGATTTTTGAAACAAAATAGCATTGAAATAGTTACAAACCGATATTATAATATGAAGAGAAATAAAGAATGAAAGGAATCATAAATAATGAAAATCGGAGTTGATCTTGGCGGAACGACCGTTGGGATCGGGATCATTGACGATGATCATTCAATCAAATCTTCCGGATCGTTTCGTACTGCAGGCATTACGGAAACCAGTGGATTGATCGAAACCGTAATTAACGGAATCGACGAAACTGTCAGCCGGTCCGGCATCCCTTTTGAATGTATCGATTTCATCGGAATGGGATGTCCGGGAGAAGTGGACGCAGTCAGCGGAATTGCTTGTCATGCGGACAATCTTCCACTGGAGAACACGCCGTTCGGGCCGATCTTATCGGAACGATTCCATAAACCGGTCAGGATCGACAATGATGCAAACTGCGCCGCATGGGGCGAACATATCGCCGGAGTATCAAAGAATTGCAGCAATGTTGTAACTGTCACGCTTGGCACCGGAATCGGCGGAGGCGTGATCATTGACGGAAAGATATTGCATGGAAACGAAAACCACGCGGGCGAAATCGGGCACATGGTCATCGACATTCATGGAAAGAGATGCGGATGCGGCCGCATCGGCTGCTGGGAAACCGTTGCATCCACAAGAGCTCTGACCAATGAAGTGGAAACGCAGGCAAAGTATGCTCCGAACAGCAGGCTGGGCAGGTTGATCGCCGAAAACGGCGGCCATGCAAACGGCAAAACGCTTTTCATCGCGCTGAATGAAGACGACAATATGGCAAGAAGCATCTTCAATGACTGGATTCGCTTCCTCGAAGTCGGTATGTGGAATATCATCAATATTTTCCGCCCCGAGATGATCGTCATATCCGGCGGGATCAGCAACGAGGGCGACACGATCATCTTGCCCCTGCGTGCTGCCGTCGGCAAATGCTCAACAATTATTGAAGCCGGCAAATTGGGTGGAAAAGCCGGAATGATCGGTGCTTCGACACTGTATCTTTGCGACTGATATCGGAGGTTTCGTATGTCTCATAATGTTTTCGGGCTGATCGGGCACCCTCTCGGCCACTCAATATCGCCTAAAATACAATCACATTTCGGCATCAAGAATTACGAATTGTTTGATGTATTACCGAACGAACTGCAATCCTTTTTGACCGAAAGACAATTTGACGGCGTCAACGTCACAATCCCTTTCAAAAAAGCAGTTGTCCCATACCTTGATGAACTGGACGACACCGCCTCCGCAACGGGGAGCGTTAACGTCATCCTGAATGACGGTCAAAAATTGGTGGGATACAATACCGATTGCTTTGGATTCCACTACCTTTTAAAAGCTTCCGATATACGAGCCTATCATAAAAAATGCACCATCATCGGAACCGGAGGCGTCAGCGCTTCCATTGAGAAGGTTCTGTACGACGAGGGTGCTGAATCCGTACGGTTTATCACGCATGCACAGGCAGATGCCGGAGACTTCTCCGCTTTCCAGAGCACAGACATTCTAATCAATGCGACACCCGCAGGCATGTATCCGGATACCGACAACAAGCCCCTGTCTCTGGATTCTTTTCCATGGATCGAAGCATATATCGATGTCATCGCCAATCCATACCGGACAAGACTTCTTCAGCAAGCCGAAGCAAGAAAACTGCCATGTGCGGGCGGACTCCCGATGCTGATCGGTCAAGCGGCGAAATCGGCCGAACTATTCAGCAATTCCGCTGTATCCTCATACAAAATCGATGAAGCGCTCGAGCGGTTTTCAAAAGAGATACTTAACATCATACTGATCGGCATGCCCGGTTCCGGAAAAAGCACTGTCGGTAAAATACTCGCGGAAGCAACATGCCGGGACTTTTATGACACCGACAAAATCATCGAAGAATCAACCGGCAGAAAGATTTCCGAAATCATCAATACTGACGGTGAAGCCGCTTTCAGAAAGATGGAGGCGGAAACGATCAAAGACCTGGGGTCTAAAACCGGACTTGTCATCGCCACCGGAGGCGGGTGCGTTACAACCAGAAGCAATCTGCCCTTCCTTCGACAAAACGGCTATTGTGTCTATCTGAATGTTCCACTGAACGACCTTGACGTTAAAGACCGCCCGCTGTCTTCTGACAAATACGCCCTTCTTCGAATGTTCAACCAAAGGCACCCCATCTATGCATCCCTCTCCGACGTCACAATTCAAAGACGCGATACCCCGCAAGAAACCGCAGAGGCTATTAAGAATGCTTTTCGAAAAATGCAGCCTTGGAGCGGAATCAAATGATTTGTATTATAAAAGCAGGACGCACTGATCATCTGCGCCCTGCTTTTTTCTTTCCGGCTATTTGTGAAGAAGTTCCTTCAGGATCGGATAAAGAACCTTAGCCATCATATAAAAGCCCAAATCAGTCGGATGCAATCCGTCAACGGTCATTTCGTAGATGTCTTCCTCCCCGAAGAGAAGGTTCCCGTCAAAGAAGTATATGTTAGGGTCCGTCCGCTTTCTGCGTTCGACCAAGTCCTTCATGAACTTCCGCAATCTGTTTCTGACGCTCCAGAGATAGGAGTTCATATAGTCAGTCGCAAACGGCGTCTTCGAAAGGATCAGAATCGGGACGGAGGGATGCTTTTCGCGAATGCTGTCAACGATTTCATCCATATGCTTTTCAAGATAGCCGTTTTCACCGCCGTTTGCGTCGTAGTCCAGGATAACCAGTCTCGTATCCGGAAATGCCCGGATGTATTCCGCCATCTGCGGCTCGCCGATCCCACTTCCAGAAAAACCGAGATTTACGAATTCAATATCAAGTTTTCTGCTGAGAATATTCGTAAAAGCCATACCCGGCCGGTTGGCGCAGCCGCCCTGCGTGATCGAGGTCCCGTAGATCACGACCTTTCCCTGCTCTTTCCGCTGTACCGGAGTATAAAACTGTGCATCCTCATCAATACCGATCAAGAGTTCATCCAGAGATTCGTAAAGCGGCAGATGAATCAAAAAATCCCTGACCTCTTTCGTTTCCGACTGAAAGACGACACTCTCGTATTCTGTTGCAGGTGCAGCAAACTTCACCGAAGTATAAAACACGTAGTCTGTCTCATTCTCCCGTTTGAAATAGAGATCAACGCCCTGCTGTCCTACCGGCGTCATATGAAACATCAGATAGTCGTTGGCGTTTTTCACGCGAACGGCAATCTGCTTTGCGTCAGTGCGGAAACGATAGATACCGCCCGACGGCATTTTCATCAGCCAATAAACTCCTTCGCTGACGTTTTCACGGCAGTTTGGAGGAAGGCGGTAATACTTACCCCATTCCTTTGCCCAGGGAAGCCCTTCCAGGATAAAAGGTCCGCCTTCGAATGGATTGTAATATGATATATTCCCTTTCACTTCCAATCGTTTCATATTGACATCGTATTTTTCCAGTTCGCTCATGATGATCATCAGGCGTCTTTCCCGGCTCTGCGGGGACAGAAGCCTGCCTCCCTTCTCTTGATTTGCTTTGAAAACCCCCGACCTGTAAGGGGCCGGGGACTTTCTTTACGAAATATGAAATGCCTTTATACCCACCACATGCCGGTCGGCTTCGGCTCGGATATGATGGCATTCTTCAGGAAATATGCTGCTTTTTCCAAGCCTTCTTTGTTGGTCATGATGCTGTCTTCATGCTCTATGGAAAGAATATCGTCATAGCCCACCAGACGCAGGTTGCTGATGAAATCTCTCCAATACTGCATTCCGTTTCCGTAACCGACGGAACGGAAAACCCACGCCCTGTGAATCTCGTCGGCATAAGGCTTTGTATCGAGGACACCGTTGACTGCAACGTTCATCGCATCAACCTTCGTATCTTTTGCGTGCACATGATAAATGGCCTCACCGAGATACCTGGTCGCCGCGACGGGATCGATCCCCTGCCAGACGAGATGAGACGGGTCCAGATTGGCCCCAATGACATTCCCGACTTCGCTGCGCAGATGCATCAGTGTTTCCGGATTGTAAACGCAAAAGCCGGGATGCATCTCAAGTGCGATCTTGTCAACACCATGCGCGGCAGCAAATTTGACCTCTTCTTTCCAGTACGGCACGAGAACCTTTTCCCACTGCCATTTCAGCAAGTCCGAATAATCATTCGGCCAGGGGCATGTCACCCAGTTCGGATATTTTGCATTCTCGCTGTCTCCGGGACATCCGGAGAAACCGATCAGTTTGTGAACCCCAACCTTTTCAGCAAGAAGAATAGCGTTGTGAAAGTCGCTGATATACTGCTCTCTCACGGCGGGATTTGGGTGAACAGGATTGCCGTGACAGCCAAAGGCATTGATCGGCATTCCGTATTTATCGATGGTTTCAAGGAAAGCATTCAGTTTTCTTTCGTCAGCAAGCAGTTCCGCGGGATCGCAATGCGCTTTTCCGGGATATCCGCCGGCTCCGATTTCCAGTTCCTCGATCCCGATAGATTTCAGGTAAGCGAGCGTTTTGTCCAATGGCTGATCGCCGAAGAGGACCGTAATGACTCCGAGTTTCAAAGGACGTCCCCCCTTTACACCGATCAGTCAAAGAAATACGGCTGGCCGTTCTTCGCGGAAATATAGATGCCTTCAAGAATCCGGCTTACGGTATATGCTTCTACGGGCTTAACGAACGTTTCAGTATTGTTCTGAACTGCATCAAGCCACAGCCTGCATTCTCTGTCGGATGGCGTTTCAGGTCCGCTGCCGGCATAGAAGTCGACGCCGCCTGCAGAAAGATCAGGTTTCAAAACATACTGACGTCCGTTGCGGATGCCGTTGATCCTGACCCCGTCCAGCATGTCCGCGCCGCCCTCAGTTCCGCACAGTGTCGTGATGGCTTCGCGCGGATCAAGCATGTTGAGCGCCCAGCTGGATTCCAGAAGAACGGATGCGCCGTTCTCCATGACGATGAAACCGAACGCGCTGTCCTCAACCGTCATCTCGCCTTTTTTCCAGTCGCCCCAAATGTTTCCGGTCGGGAACTTATCGCCGAGTTTATGATATGTCGTGCCGACACAGTACTTCGGTTTGTAGTTGCCCATGCACCAAAGCGTCATATCGAGCGAATGTGTACCGATGTCGATCAGAGGGCCGCCGCCCTGCTCATACTCATTTGTGAAGACACCCCAGGTGGGAACAGCTCTGCGGCGGATTGCCGTCGCACGCGCATAATAGATTTCTCCAAGCGTTCCGTTATCGCATTCCTGCTTAATATACAGAGCTTCAGGAGTATGACGGTTCTGATAGCCGATCGTCAGCTTTTTTCCGGTCCTTTCTGCAGCGTCAAGCATCTTTTTCGCTTCGGCAGAGTTGATAGCCATTGGTTTTTCACACATGACATGTTTCCCTGCTTCGAGCGCATCAACAGTGATGAAGCTGTGGGAACGGTTCGGCGTCAGAACATGGACGACGTCGATGCTCTTGTCCGCAAGCAGTTCCTTATAGTTCGTCGTGACCTCAGCATCCTCGGTTCCGTATTCCCTTGCAGCTTTCACGGCACGCTCTTCGATCAGATCGCAGAAATAAACCATCTCTGCTCTGTACGACTGCTTTTTCAGCGCGGGAAGGTGTTTCCCATTCGCGATTCCGCCGCATCCGATGATACCGATTCTCAGTTTCTCTGCCATTTTTGTTGACCTCCGTTTTCAGTCCCTGTAATATTTGTAATATGCCAATATGGTTCTTTCTTTTTCTTCAACAAAATCAAATGCGGTGAGCACAGCTCCTTCAAGAGAAAGGAACTCCCAGGCGTGAAGGTCGTCGGTCTTTGCCGAAAATAGCGTTTTTTCTCCGCTGATGACGCTGAACATACCTTCGTAATTGCTCAAGATCCCGCCTTTTGCGATCACTCGATCTCCGGATTCGTCCCGTTCGAGAATATACCGCAATGTCCTTCCGTCGAGTTTCTCCGCCATCCATCTTCTGAACTCGACGCTGTCAGTGTTTTTCGGCGGCTTGTCCTTCTTATTCTTCCCGAACATTTTCAGTCACCGAATCACGCCGATCGACGGAATGACCGTCTCCGGACGTTTCACTGCTTTCTTTCAAAAGAAATACGGGACGTCTTTTGACCTCAAGATAGGTTTTCGACAAATATGTTCCAAGAATACCGATCGACCATTCGAGCACACCGCCTACAAACAGAACAACGCACATCATGGAAGGCCAGCCGAATGCGGAGCTCACCCCGATAAAATAGCGGATAACAATCACGATGATTCCGCAAAATGCGGCAAAGCAAAGGAAAGCGCCCATGAGAGAAGCGAACATCAGCGGTGCCGTGGAAAAACCGGTGATACACTCGATGGAATACTTCATTAACTTCCAAAAGCTGAACTTTGTCTTCCCCGCAGCGCGTTCGATGTTCGGATATGACAGCCATTCCGTTGTAAAACCGACCCATTCGAACATGCCCTTGGAAAACCTGTTGTATTCACAAAGCGATAAGACGGCATCGGCCATCCTGCGTGTCATCAGACGATAATCTCTCGCGGAAGGAACCAGTTTTACATTTGATATTTTATTCATTAATCCGTAAAACATCCGAGCAAAGATGCTCCTCAGAAGCGGTTCACCCTTTCGGTTGCTTCTACGCGTTCCAACGGAATCCACATTCTTTTCCTTCAAAACAGACATCATCTTTGGAAGCATAGAAGGCGGATCCTGAAGGTCAGCATCCATATATACGACATAATCTCCTTTGGAAGCCTGAAGCGCCGCAAGCATTGCTGCCTCTTTTCCGAAATTTCGTGAAAAAGATAGATAACGGAATCTGCCGTCTTCCAATGAAAAAGAGCGAAGAAGCGGCAGTGTACCGTCTTTTGAACCGTCATCAACCAGAATGACCTCAAAAGTGTATGCGCTCATTTCGCTCATTGTTTTTCTGATTTCTTCATAGAAAAGAGGCAGAGATGCTTCTTCATTGAAGCACGGGACCATAACGCTGATCAGTTCGGCATTTGCATTCTCATGTTCCATGACTGCAACTCTACCCTTCAGAAATTGTTGTCATTATGATAGCATAGGAAAAAGCCGTTGTCAAGCGATATGCGGTAAGAAATACAGGCAGATATCGCCTTCTATTTTAGAGGAACTGCCGTAAAGTTCTGACCGGGTACGGCCGGAACGGTCCGGCTTAAGACATCGTCATTCACAATTGAATAAATGACGACACAGCAAAAACGGAAATGACTCCAAAAAGAGTATATCACGTGTTGTAATGAAAAGTATAGCAGTCTTCCAAAGACGGCTGAACCGGAATCGCGTCTTCGCACGGCTTTTCGGCCGATATCAATCTGACCGCAAAGCCAAAATCATCTTTCTGGACAGTGCTGACAATGTATTTTGAAAGAGCAGAAGATGCTTGTGCGGCATCAATATGAATCTGCCATACCCGACCGCGGATCTGTTCAAGTGCATGCGCGACGGATGAATTTTCAATTATGACGCCTTTTTTCAGGAAAATGACCTGCTTGGCAATCAGCTCAACATCGCTGACGATATGCGTTCCAATGATAACGGTTTTCTCGGCTGAAATTCTTGAAAGAAGGTTCCGTACAGCAATCCGCTGCATAGGATCCAGTCCCGCAGTCGGTTCGTCCAGAATAATCAGATCCGGGCCTCCGAGTAGGGCCTGTGCGATTGCGAGACGCTGCTTCATTCCTCCGGAAAAAGAAGAAATACGATGATTTGACACACCATCAAGTCCGAGTGTTGTGAGTAGTTCTTTAATTTCTTCCATATAGCGTTCTTTCGGAAGACCTTTTAAAACCGCCATGTAACGCAAGTAGTTTTCTGCCGAAAAATTCGGATACAAGCCCGGAAACTGGGGCATAAAGCCGAGTCTTTTTCGAAAACCGGCGCCGAGTTTCACTATATCTTCGCCGTCCATATAAATATGGCCGGCGTCTTGCTTTAAGTTGTCTGTCAAAATGTTCAGCAGAGTTGACTTCCCCGATCCATTCGGTCCGAGTAAAGCATAAATGCCATTGCCCAGTTCCGCGGAAAAGTCGGCAAGAGCAACCGTTTTGCCATAAGACTTTTTAATATGCTCAATTCTTAGCCTCATCTACAGTCCCTCCTATCAGGAAATAATCATGCATCTAAAGGACAGTCGTAGCAAAAAAACATCACAAAAGCCCGACTATGTCCTTAAATGGGAAGGTGATTTTCTTCTCCCGGAAAAGCCAAGAAATGCAATCATAGCCATGATAATCGTAAGCAACGTTAACGATATCAGCGCCGTGATAAATTCTGGTGCGTGAAGCAGCACTCGATTTCCCGACATCAGCGAAGAAAGATCTGCGGCATACGGTATAGAAACAACAGATTTGGAGACGTAAGGAAGAAATACGAAGGCGCCGGAAATCACAATCGCAGCAAAAGTGCGTTTTGTTATACAGGAAATGGCAACAACAAGCAGAGCGAACAAAATATAAGCAATCGCTTTATAGACCGCAAGCAGCAACAAATATGAGCCGATACTCATTCCAACGCTTATGCTCTCAGCGGCACTCAAAGAATAAACCGATGCGGAAAGTGACGTCAGTCCTCCGTTGATTCCCAGAGCAATATAATTGACTGGGAGAAATACCAAAACAACAGAAATAGCAAAAAACAATGAGGCACGCATTTTGGCGAAAAAGATCTTATTTCTTCCATTGAAGGTTGAACGAATCACAAGCATGTTTTCTCTCTTGTATTCCAGAGAGAAAACTTCGGCAAGTCCTAAAAGAAGGGCCAGTATCAACCCGATATCAATGTCGCTTTCAAGCATTCGATTCAAAGGCGTATCATAAACAAATCGAACTCCGGAATCAAGATGTTCCCGGCTGACCGATTCCAAATGGCTCAACCGATCTTCACATTCCTCACAAACATCGTCATGTGCAATGGAATATCCGTATTCTTGCTGAATCAAATCATATTCCGAGGAAGTGATTTCGTTATTTTGCAAGCGTTCATATGAACCTTCATAGTTTTCTTTCCCGGATTCAATCCGGAGACGTTCTTTAGCCAAAAATGATTTGGCATCCTTCAATTCCATTTTTGACAGCGTCTCGCAATAAGAACGGTACATTTGCTCAGAATAATTACCGCTTATTTTGAATTGATTGGCAGTCACAAAACAATGAAGCAGAAAGCCAAATAAAACGACAATAAGCACTGCCAACTTCCAAAACTGCTTTTTCGTTTCCCAAAGCGTCAAATTCTCAATTGAGGATGTTCTTTCTGTTGAAATACGTTTTACTTTGAAAACACGCAAGCGTATTCTTCGATTCTGATATCCGCTTTTTGAGAAAGAAAGGACAGATAACGCGCACAGTGCCGGCAAAAGTATGCCCAGAAATAGTATGTTGGTCAGAAACGCGTCATTTGAACCAAACAAACGCACCGAATAATATCTCTCATAAAGATATGGACCGGCGAATGAAAACAAATTGACATTCTTTGCGAATACGTCAACGCCCTTATACGAAATTGTAAAAAGGACATATTCTGCAACAACGGAAACAATTCCGGAGCCAAAAATAAAAATATACGAAGAAAACAAAGATGAAAAAAACAAAAACAGGATCCCGACAGTTATGCATCCTACGCACCGCTGCAAAGTCACCAGCAGGAATGTCTGCATCAGAGATAAAGCATAGGGCGAATTCAAAAATGAAGACGCGGTCTGTATGGCTGCATTTCCATCACTCAGATGGCCGCCAGCCAAAAACGGAAGTATCGTGGCAACCGTTACGGCCAAACATGATCCGACGGATAAGACGGCAACAACTAACGTCTTGACAATTCCTGATGCAGCCCTTCCATGCCATGTGGAAAAAAGCACGCTCAGAGACTGCAGCCTCTTCTCTTCACCGACAGACAATGCGCCGATCAGGGCAGACAGTGCTGCAGAAAGCAAAAAAGTTGCATCAAGTCGAAGAAGCAAATCCCACCCTTTTGCGCTCCCGGAATTGATTTTTACGGATTGCAGTGCATTGGCATACTTTTCCGCAACCTGAAGGTAGTACTCTTCTGCATAGGCGTCGTTGTCTGACAGTTCCCGAATTTTGGAAAGATTCCGATTTGCGAGCTGAATATACTTCTCCGTTCGTTCAATGTAACTGGTTCGGATCTCATCTGCGGAGAGCGATTCATCCTGTGCGGAAGAAAGCGAATAGAAAGAAAGAAAAGTAGCCAAAGCAAGTACAACAAGGAACCCGATCCCGACTTGTCTGTTCAGAGTTTTCCTGAATTCCGATGCAACCATAGCAACACCTTTTTTATGACAAAGAGCGGCAATACATAGAAGTAATGCCTCTTTCAATGAGTATGTGGGCTTGCGCAAAAGTGGCGATTCTTTCAAGAATGCAAGCAATCATAGCAGCCGAATCTTTTCGTTACATGATAATTGATTCCGTTTAGATCGGATTGGTTCCGTATAGGCTCAAAGGAGATGCGGTTCCCTTTTCCAGGTCGATATAAACATGATCCGCCCCGAGATCAGTCAATTGAATCTGCCCGTCTTCACTAATTCTGTACATAATTCTGCCGATCAGTTTCGTTCCTTTCGCGGCATAAACAACAAAATGATAATCCGAATTAATCTTCACAGTAGATACGGAACCGTCAAGACCACATTGATAAATCTCGTTTTCGTATGGAACGTAGGCAGTTTCCCGGCCACTCAAATCAGTAATCTTTGTATATTTGCCTCTTGGCTGGAAATAATAAAACGATCCGCTGTGCACAGGTGAAGTGATGTTGATTTTCTTTGGAACGCTTAAATGAATGCCAGCATCCAAATCGAAGATGTCAGCCGGCGCGTCTGTTTTATAATAAATCCCGTGTTTTCTTGCCTTATATCCTATGAAGTCCTCCGATAATAACGGACTTGACTCTCTGCTGTCAATATCGAATTTAAAAAAGCCTTTTTCGTTCTCCGCAATCAAGATCCTGTCATTGACATAGTACGGGTTGCAGGACGACTTGACTGAAACGGCTTTCTCAACATCTGTTGAGAGATTCAACTCGAGTAATGACAGACCATTCGGACTTGTCGAGTTGAAGATATACAAACAGCCGTTATCATAATTCAAAATCATTCCAAGCATGGATGGATATTTTGTCGGTATTTCATACATGGAATAACGGCTGAAATCATACGCATATAAGCGTTTGGTCATTGTCCGGATATCCAATGATACAAAAAACATGAACCCTGACTTATAATACACGGAAGTAACATCATTGTAGTAATAGAAACAACCTGAATTGGAATGCGTGCAATTTGATACAGGACAAGCGTATTCCACTTCACCAGTTTCCAAACTGACACGGCACGGAACAAATCCGAAACCAAACGCATCAGGACAATAATAATCATCATCTTCAGAAGTCAAAATAGCATATGGTTTAGGATTCGAAGATTTAGAGGTCTCGTCTTGAGAGTCCGGAGATTCGGCACTGCTTTCGATGCCACTTTCGTCAATGCTCTCAACTGAAGCATCGGTCGAAACTTGTGGAGAAGTAGAATTGCTCACACCGGGGTCAGTAGGACCGTTAAGGCATCCGGAAAACGTAACGGAAATAAATAAAGAGACTACAACAAGAAGTATTCTGTATGCGTTTACCATAATAAATCCCCTAAACTTTGTGTTTGGATTCTTTTACCAGAATTCTAAAATGAGGAATAATTAATGCCGTCAGAGGTGATTTTACTTCCGAAACTCAAAGCCGTATAATCGCCGTCTTCTTCGATCTGAAGCGCATTTATGGAGCAGCAAAAACCTGAAATAGTGAGCAGTGACTCAAAGTTGACTGTCTCAAAAGCATATTCCTGCGCATCTCCATAAAACACTTCAGATGCTTGAAATGTCAGGGATTTATGCGGTGCGAAATAAAAGGAGCCATTTTCGGGATCGGAAACAGAGAACACAGGAAAACAAATTGCTGCCAACTGCAACCGGGTTCCGGAGCATAAGCGATCGGTTTGTACTTTCAAGTTTGAAAATAGATTAATCTCATTTAGTTCAGTACGATATGTAAATAACAACCGGCAGGCTTCCTGACCATTAGATGAATAATACGCAAACTGATACTCAGTCGATCCAGTTTCACCCAGAGCAATTTGAGGAAAGCCAAAAGAAAGAAAAGCACAGAGAAGGAACGAACAAACGCTTTTCAATATCTGTTTCGTGGACCTTTTCATTTTGCAACCACCTTCACATTACTCAACAGACACATGTTCTTCAGATATATGCACAGAACTGCTGCCGACAAAAACTTTATCCGCGGTTTGTGCTGCAGTATTAAAGATATCACACTCACCAGTCTTCAGATTAATACGTAAAGTATTCTCATCCAGTTCATTTTCGTTCAGCACTGTTCCATTGGAATATTTACCATAAATCTCAGCAATGACGGAGTCCCCGTATCCTTGCATGACAGCAAAGGGATAGTCGCACGTAACCGTATACCTCGCAGCATTACCATTGATGTCTATGACATAGACAACATTTTTAAAGTACCCGGACTGTAATGGGTCATCCTTATTCAAGTAAAAATCGCTTTTCCCCCATCTTTCTCCGTCCCATAAAGAAGCATAGAAAGTATTTCCTGTCCTTGAAAAACTTGACAGCAAGCCTCCAGTCGGATCTTTCGGGATTTTCAAATATTTCTTTTCATCAGTTAGATATATGAGCGGTAGTCCGCTCGTGGGGTCCACACCCATCCACATTCCGCGAGTAGGATAAAGACGTATGAACAAGTCTGCTTTCGTCCAGCCCGATCCCTCAGGGATTTCGAGCGGTTCATCAAGGAATGGGTTAAAATCTCCTGAAGCCAAGAAAAAGCCCTCTGGCACTTGTGGCCCTTGGTCAGGCCAGGAATAGTAACAAACTTTTCCGTTTTCAGCAAATTGCATTCGATCTGCGCGCCGACAAATACCAAATAACCGCAGGTCGTGAGTATTCACATCATAACACATGACATTTCGTATATTTTTCTCAGAAAAGCCATGTTCGTCTTGTTCGAAGACGGGCGAGTTGAAATACAGTTTTCCGTCATCAAAGATCAGATCCAAATTGTCGGGGATTTTCTCAAAGTCATATATTTTTCTAGTTGAATTGTCGAGCATATCAAAAACATAGAGAGGGTATTCTCGCGGAGACGTACGATATAGCAAATAAAAGAACCAACGCCCGGCATTCAGTTGTTCAAAACAGATTCCATTGTAAAAAGGGCAAGTCGTTTCGTCCGTATGTGTGCAAAGAGGATCAGGGCACGGAACAAACACACTTCCGTCAGCAATACTGATTCTGCAGGGTTGCTTGGGCGGTGTATGAAATCTGTCACAATAATATGCAGAGGAGGAATAGAGATTGTCCCCCGATTCCGACCTGGAAATCTCATCAATACTGGAATTGATGCCGCTCTGCGCCGGCTCAGAAGTGTTACTTTCTGTTGTGCAACCCAAGCATGTCAAGCATGTCATGAAAACCAAAGAAGTAACAACCATCTTTGTCATTTTCATATTCAATTTCTTTTACCCCTTTCATTTCTTCTTTCTGCGTGTATAGTACACTAAGGGAAATTATTAGTCAATAGGTGATTTCAAAAAATATAGATATGGTTATAGAAATTTGGTCGGCTCTCTGTAGATTGCTGTAAGGGCTTCTACAATACAGCAGATGGTTGGCTCTTCCATGATGTAATTCTTTAGAGTCTACTGATTGGTAGGTGTCCCCGAATCACTTCCATTCACAACTTCATCCAGATTATCGGTCACCTTTTTTGCAGTTCCCGCGAATGCTTTTCCAAGTGCTTTTCCCGTATCGCCAAAGGTCTTCCCGACATCTTTCCAATTCTCTTTCAGTCCTGTACCTACAGGGTTTCCGTTCTCATCCGTAGGATGCTCACCATTCAACTCGTCAACTCCGACCTTTGCAGATTTTACTATTGACTTTCCAAGCCCGGAAAAAGATTTTCCCATACCTTTCCCTGCTTTGGCCCATTCATCTCTTAAACTCATTCTACGATACCTTTCCTTTTGTTCCTATTTTCCAGCGACCTTGAGTCTCTTAACGATAACGCTCGGACATGAAACTGCGGACGGAAATAGACGCACGTCGCATCCGACTTCCCGAATATCCATGAACAGTTTCATGAGATTACCGCTAACAGTGATCATGTCCAACGGACGGTCTTTTTTTCCGTCTTTGATCAGAAATCCGCCCGACTGCAGAGAAAAGTTCCCGCTCTGCCTGTTCATTCCTGCATGAAGCCCGGTGATTTCAGTAATATATACACCAGTTCCAACCTTCTGGAAGAGTTCTTCCTGCGTCATCTTTCCCGGTTTCATGAACAGGCATACAGGCTCGACACCGATTTTTCCAAGGCCGCGGGACGCATTGCCTGTGCTGACAGTTCCGTCTTTGTGAGCAGTTGTAAGGTTATACAAATACGTCTTAAGTTTTCCGGCACGTATTATCGGCTTGTTGAAAGTCGCTACACCTTCGTCGTCAAAAGAACGTGCAAAAACTGTTTTTTCAAGCGGGCGGTCTTCAACAGTCACTTTTGAAGAAGCGACCTTGTCATCCAGCTTTCCCATAAACAGCGAGGACTTCTTCTGGATCTCCTCGGCATCCGCGCTCTGAATATAGCTGGAAAGCAGCATCGAAACGACTTCAGGCGACAGAACAGCAGTGTAAGTTTTGGATTCGCATGCTTCCCCGCCGAGTTTGGACAATGCATTCTCGGCAACCTGCTTCGCAAGTTCTGCAGGATTGAATCTGGAGAAATCATTGTCGAGGAACAGTTCTCCTCCGGTCTTGACCTGCTGACCGGATTTTGCGACTGCAGATCCGTAATAGTAGTAATAGCCGCCTTTTTGGGTCAGTCTCAGGCCTTTTGAATTGACCAAGGTCGTTGAAGAGGACACTTCTCTGTATGAAACGCTTTCCACTTCGGAAATGCGCTCGTCGTAATCCCTGATAGCGGCTTCAAGCGCAAACAGTTTCGCCTTCTTCTCCTCAATTGAAACGTTGGCCAGGCCGGTAGAATCCAATCCTGCTTTACGGTAGCGAGGCGATCCTTCGAAAATGAATTGCGGATCGTCATTTTCAATAACGGCGGCATTCCTGAGAATTTCGGCGATGAGGTAATCCGCTTTCTCCTTGTTCCATACGTCACAGGACGCTGCCCCGAATTTCCCGTTCACGATTCCCCTTGCAAGCACGCTGACGGAATCGTTCATTGAGAACTGGTCGATTTCACTGTGAAAAAGCGAAAAGGAAAGGCTGGTGGATGAGGTGACGAACACTTCGGCATCCTCGATCCCCGATTCTTTCGCGCGACGGAAAAAATAATCAAATCTCATTTCAATTCTCCTCCTCTTCCTCCGACAGTCAGTTCTTTCACACGAAGCGTCGGCTGTCCGACGTTTGTCCGGATGGAGCCGGAAGCGGCTCCGCACATCCCCTGCCCCAGTGCAAGATCATTTGCAACCATATCGATGTTCTTCAGGATCTCATCCCCATGTCCGATCAGCATCGCCCCTTTAACAGGTTCGCAGATTTTTCCGTCTCGGATGATATATGCTTCGCTGCATCCGAAATTGAATTCCCCGGTCGCGGGATCCACCTGGCCGCCGTTGAACCCGACGGCGTAGAGCCCGAGCTTTGTCGCGGCAATGATTTCCTCAGGCGTGCTTTTCCCGTTCGCGATGTACGTATTACTCATACGCGAAGTCGGGCAGTAGCGATAGTTCTGACGCCTGCAGGCGCCGTTTCCGGACCGTCCCATTCTGCGTCCGTTGAAGTCATCCACCATGTATTCCTGGAGAACGCCGTCTTTTATGAGGCATCGTTTGGTGCCGAGGTTTCCCTCGTCATCGATATCGATGGATCCCCAGGCGTTCGGAATGGTGCTGTCATCATATGCGGATACGATCGGAGAAGCGATCATCTCGCCGATTTTTCCAGAGAAACAGCTGAGATTCTTGGACACAGAACTGGCTTCCAGCGCGTGTCCGCAGGCTTCGTGGAACAGAACGCCTCCCCAGCCGTGTCCGATCACAACCGGCATTTTTCCGGAGGGACATTCCGCGGCATGCAGCATTTTCACCGCTGTTTCGGCGGCTTTTCTTGCAGTCTCCCGTGCATGGACTTTTTCCGAAAAATAGGAAATGTCATCCTGACATCCCGGTCCCTCGAACGATGTTTCAAACCCGTTTTCATCGGCGCAGACGACCATATAATTCAGCCGGCCGAATTCCGTTTTTCTCTTGAACCACTTTCCTTTGCTGTTGAATACCGCAACGAACCGCGCGTCGGAATTGAACGCTCCGACTGTACGAACGATGCTTGGCTCATTCATTTTTCCGATCTCGTCGATGCCTTCCTTCACGAGCCGGATCCGTTCTTCCGCGCCGACGTCGTCATAAGAGCGGCGAATGGGGTTCCGGTTTCTGCAGCGGATCATTTCAAAACCCTGGACGGTGATTTCCCGCTTTCCGTCGAAGGAAGCGCGAAGCGCATCCGCCAGTTTGATCAATCCGGATCTGGTCAGGTCGTTCGTGTAGCCGTACACGCAGCGGTTTCCCTGCAGGAGTCTGAGACCGACGCCGCACCGGGACGAAGAGGCGCTGACCTCGACTTTGCCGTTTTCAATGCGAATGGAATGAGAATGGCTGTCTTCGAAGAATAACTCGGAATAGTCGGCACCCGTTTCGAGCGATTCGTTGATGACGGCCAGAGCAATGGATTTCGAAATCATATAATTGTCCTTTCCAAG
>CACZRJ010000012.1 GCA_902783535.1 uncultured Ruminococcus sp.
AAACAGGTCCTGCAGATATGCGATATCGCGGTAATAATCAAGTTCCATTTTCGTCTATCTCCGATAAATATGATATCATGATGATCGAATTATAGTGGAAGATCATCAATTTGTCAATGGTGTAAGCAATAATGATGAAACTTTTTTTCGAAATATCAAATTGTGAAGGGTGCGGTTTCAAAAAATATTGCATGAGATTCGTTAAGAATCCCGAAAGCCAAACCAGCAAATCCGAACCCTTCACAATCGGCTTAGGGTTCGGATTTGTGTTTTTGGTGCGAATATCGATAACGGACTTGACTATGGTCTGCTGTGACTTGCTTTTAGCTTTGTCAATGCCATAAAATCATTTCTTTCGCGCAAATTGTCAAAATCCTTCCAGGATAAATATTCCTGGAAATCTTCTGTCAATGTGCTTGTTCCCGACCAATCAATTTCGTTGGCGTCAAAAACTAACTTATCAAACACCTTACAAGTATACGGTAGCAGCGTGGATTTTGCTTTCGCGTATACGTTTTCAAAAGCTACCGCGTGGTTATATGATTTTCGTAGGCATTCAATCACCGCGTCGTTTTGACCGGATCTGGCATAACACTGTGCTTGCCAAACATAATTGTGCATAAGCGCCTCATGGAACCATAAATAGTTGCCGTCGTCTATGAGTGTTTCTATTATTTGTTCCGCCTTTTAAATGGAACTCAAGTTGAAACGCCCGAACTCCAAATCGGAAACTATATCATTCATTTCTTGCATGATCAATTTTTGCAGATGCCGTTCTTTTTCTTCTCCGGAAAGACACCACTTCAGAAGTTTATCAGATTTCGGATGCATTTTCGCGTATTGGACGGCCTCCTCTCGCCTTCCAACCTCTGGAAGAGTCATAACGATACCATACAACGCATCGTTTTTCCAAACCTCATCAGAGCAGTTTTCAATTATGGTTTGGTAATGATGAATTGCCCGTTCAAAATGGCTTCTTTGATCTTCCGAATTGCGTTTGCAATGGTGGATTGCATAGCTTGCTTCAGCATCGGCAAGCCAATCAAGATATTCATAATTCCCGGGAAACTCAGCGACAGCTTGTTTTGATATTTCATATCTGTCGATGATATCACCCGACTCATAAGTGCTCTGCCATTTTTCACGTAATTCCCGTTGCCTTGCGTCATCGGCACCTTCTGAAAGACCAAACAATTCATCTGCAGAAATCTTAAAAAATCTGGTGATCGGTGCAATCATCGACAGATCCGGGCTAGAAATTCCTGTTTCCCATTTGGAAACGGTTTGATAAGCTACTCCCAACAAGTCGCCTAACTGTTCTTGAGTGAGATCTGCATCTCTTCTCAACTGCTTTATTTTCTTTCCTATTTCGTTCATTCGTAATCACCTCATTGTTTTTTGAAGGTTGAGTTCATCTTCTGATGATATTATAATGGAAGAATGAACGATATTCAATAACGCGTTTTTAGAGAGAATTTCGCCTATCCGGCGAACAACATCAAAAGTGCGCACTTACTCACCACCGCAGGCGGTTATACCGTGCTGATAAAGAAAATCGAGTATCCATAACTCAAGTCCGTTATGAATACTCGATATGGTCGGAGTGGCCGGATTTGAACCGACGGCCTCTGCGTCCCAGGCGCAGCGCTCTGCCAACTGAGCCACACCCCGATATTCGATTATTTCTTTCTCCAGTTAGGGTCAGATAAGTGGTCAAACCGTCTTTTCCAAAAACTGAAAAATTTCGTTTTCCTCGCTTTTTGTTCGTTTTTGTTCGTTTTTGTCGCTTTTTAGAAATGTGCTTCCAGAGCAGGTGCGTTGCTCCCAAACCATGCGCGCTACCAACTGCGCTACACCCCGTTCACCCGTGAATCGACCGCTGCAGCGTCTACCTCACGCGTTTTTTCATGTCTCGGAAGCTCTCCTCGCTTCCACTGTGGCAAATCAAAAAATATTGCACGTCGTCCGTGAACCAGCGCGACCATATCGTACCGTCCGGCGTCGTCTCCATCTCATACTCCGCTTCAGGGTCGAGACTGGAACCCAGCGGTGACCCGTCAACCCATATTCCCGAAATATCTTCCGTCGTTCTTCCGGCACGATAAATATATTCCCTGCCTCCAAACCGGAAAGATACCTGTCCGATCTGCGCATCTTCGCCGAACTTTACGATATAGCACTCCGGAAACAGTGAACCCGAAGGCATCTTCAAGTCAACCTGAAGTTCCTCGTTGATCTCTTTCACGGAACTTCTGGACTCCATCGTCCTGACCAGACTGTTGTATCCGCCGAAAAAGTCCGATTCGCATCCGGCCAGAATGCTGAAAACAAACAGCACTGCCAGAATGCATGCGGTTTTCCGGACGATATGCACGTTCGTATTCAAACTGACCCACCTCTTTCAGGAACAAGTTGAAATGATCAAGCCGGGAACAACGTCAAATCCGTCGCAGACGATCGCTCCGGTCCTGACCAGATCCTCCCGGCTCTGGTGTCCGAGCGGAACCAGAATGCATCTTTCGAGGCACCCGCAGGCGTCAGCGACTTCCGCATCGTGAACAGCGTCGCCGATGAACCAGATTCTTTCCGGATCATCGCAGCGCTCGCGGATATAACGCCTGGCGCGTTCTTCCTTTGAAAAAGCGTACCAGTCGTCTGCCGCGAGAATGTCGTCAAAGAAATCAAGGATCCCCGTGTTCCTCGCGCGAAACTCAATGCTGTCTCTGTGTGCGGATGACAGAATCACCTGTCTGACACGTCCTGAGCGCAGTTTTTCCAGAACTGTCCGGATCCCGGGCATCAGGCATTCTTCCGGAAGATGGCTGCCGTAATATGTGCGGTAATGGAGCGAAATCTCCTCCATCGTCACCTCATTGAGATCAAACAGATGCTCGTAAAACTTCGATATCGGCGTATCGACGTAGGAATAATACTGCTCGACCGTGATCGGAGGCCGTTCCTTCAGTTTCAGCAGTTCGTTGACTGCATCCAGAGAAACGGAAAGGTCGTCGCACAGCGTTCCGTTCCAGTCCCAGAAGACCGTCACGGGAGAATTAGCATCAGACATGGGGCTTTCCTCGCGCTTTTTCATAAAGCCGGAACACGTCCGAAATGGACGCGTCCGGCTCTCGTTATATACCCGGGGTCCTCAGTTTTCGGTTTTCAGGGCGCGCCTCAGCCAGACATATCCAAGTTCGAACGCGTCGAAAAGCGAATTCTTCTCCGCTTCCTTCCAGATCCGTTCCGACTGCGGCTTCTCGTCATCCGTGCTCTGGATCTGTATCCAGACCTTGGTTGCGACGTCCATGTCGCCGACTTTCTTCGTTTCGGTGATATTCATATACAGGATGTATTCGTCATCCGGGTTCCCGTAAAACAGGAACGGTCCCTGACGGATCAGCGGTTTTCCGCGGTACGTCAGGACGACTTCCTTGTCCATATGCTTTACCTGACCTTTCTCTTTACGCAGGCTTTCCCGCGCTTACTTCGCGTCGCGGATGAAATCCTCGACCAGACAGCGGAGGAGTTCGTCGCGGTCCAGTTTGCTGATGATCGCCCGCGCGTTGTTGAAATTCGTGATGTAAGTCGGATCTTCCGACACGATGTAGCCGACGATCTGGTTCGTCGGATTGTACCCTTTTTCCACGAGGGAGTTGTAGACGCCGCGCAAGACGATGCGGATCTCCTCCCTGCGGGTATCTTTCACGGAAAACGTCAGTGTTTTTCTTGCATCTTGTGGCATGATACGACCCCTTTCTGTTCGATCGTAACGGCGACGCCGCGCGGGAACTGCGCCGCGGTCCGAAATCTTCATCTTTCAGCGAAACATATTATACATTTTTTCCCGCGCTTTTGCAAGACCTTTTTTCTTTCCGGGCGTCAGGACCGCAGAACGATCCCGTTTTCCGACTCCAGCCTTCTGAGGATCTTCGCGACGGCGGCATCCGCCTCTTCGTCCGTCATGGTCCTGTCCGGAAGCCGGAACACCAGCCGGACTGCGGCGGATTTTTTGCCTTCCGCAACGCCCTTGCCCTGGTAGACGTCGAAAACGAACGCGTCGGTCAGAGATTTCGGTCCGTAGGAGCGGATCAGCCCGCAGAGGGTCCCCGCTTCAAGTTCCGTATCGCAGAGCAGCGCGAGATCGCGTTCCATGGACTGGAAGACAGGCAGCGGACGGTATTTCTTCTCCGTTTTGCGCGCGTTCATCATCGCTTCGACGGGAAGCAGGGCGGCGAAAACGGGCAGATCGATCTCGAAATTCTCGCAGACGGCGGGATGGACCTGTCCGATCCTTCCGACGCAGACGTCTCCGACGTACAGGTCCGCGCATCTGCCCGGATGGAAATAAGGCACTTCGCTCTGGGAGCGGCAGACCGGCTGCGGGATGCCGAGCGCGTTCAGCAGCGCTTCCGCGTATCCCTTCAGGTCGTAGAATCCGCCCTCGCCTTCGCCGAAGAAGGCAAAGCAGAGCATCCGTTTTTCCTCCGACAGTTTTTCGGCCGGGCGGTACAGCGTCTGGATCTCGAAGAACCGGCCGGCGCGCACGCGGTGGGCGAGGTTGCGCGAGATCACGCCGAGCATGGAGGGCAGCGCGTGCGTCCGCATGACGGAAGTGTCTTCGCCGAGCGGGTTGCGGATGGTCAACTGTCTGCGCAGCGGAGAGTCATCCGGCAGGCGCAGGCGGTCGGAATCTTTCGGAGAAACGAACGAATAGGTCATCACCTCGTCGAATCCGAGACCGGTCATGACGCGACCGATCGAAGAGCGGAATTTCTGGGAATCGTTCTCTCCGCCTTCCGTGGCTTCCCCGCTGAACGCCGTCGCTTCGATCCTGTCGAAGCCGTAAAGTCTGACGACTTCCTCCGCGACGTCGGCGGTATTGATGATGTCGCCGCGTTCCGGCGGAACGATCAGAGACGCTTTTCCGTCCCAGACCAGGTCCAGCGGACGGAGCAGGTCGGCCATCTGTTCCGCGGAAAGATCCGTACCAAGCAGTTCGTTGACGCGCTTCCAGTCGAACGGGACTGCGCGCGGTTCCAGAGACACGCTGCACAGGTCGATGACGCCGTTCACCACGTCGCCGCAGCCGAGTTCCTCGACCAGTTCGCATGCGCGCTGTACGGCGGGAAGCGTATTGCAGGGCGGAAGCCCCTTTTCGAATTTCGAAGAGGACTCTGTCCTGAGTCCGACGGCTCTCGAAGTTTTGCGGATGCTTTCGCGCGCGAAATTCGCACTCTCGAAAACGACGGTTTCCGTGTCGGGCAGGATCTCGCTGTTCAGTCCGCCCATGACGCCAGCGAGCGCGACGGGCTTGTCGCCGTCCGCGATGCAGAGCATTTCGGGCGTCAGCTTCCGCTCGACGCCGTCCAGCGTGGTGATCGTCTCGCCCACTTCCGCGTTGCGCACGACGATCCTCCGGCTCTGGATGTATCTCGCGTCGAACGCGTGCATCGGCTGTCCGTATTCTACAAGAACGT
>CACZRJ010000013.1 GCA_902783535.1 uncultured Ruminococcus sp.
CTGCAGGAATACATCGGCAGACCGAACAAACCCGCGAAACAGGTCATCGCCGCGCTCCGTCCGGAACTGCTGCATGACGAGCCCGTCTATCTCGAGATGTTCAAGGATACGACCCTGAAGTGCAACGTCGAGTTCACCGAACTGATGGGTGCCGAGATCTATCTGTATCTGAACCTCGGCGACGACGAGGAAGGCGAACCGATCAACATGATCTCCCGCGTTTCCTCCCGTTCCAAGGCGCAGAGCGGAGACGATGTCCAGATCGCGATCGACACGACCCGCATCCACTTCTTCGACAAGGAAACCGAACGCATCATCTGCCATTGATCCTCTGAAACAAAAGTATAAAGGACAAGAGTTTTCCGGCTCTTGTCCTTCTTCTTTTCTGATTCGCCGCCTTTCGGGAGGCTCTTTTTTCGCCCCGAATCAGGCGAAAAACGTCGCGACCGGCTGTTCCGGCGGCTCCGCGGGCTGAATGTCCAGCGCTTCGAGGAGCGGGCCGTCCGAACCGTACAGTTTGTGATATCCGATCGTGATCTTCGCCGTGATCCAGATCCAGTCGCGGTTCCGGACTTTCCATTTCGACGTTCCCGGGCAGACCATGCCGCAATAGGTCGTGTCCGCCGCGCAGCAGGTCATGATGTGGCGCCCGACGGCGAAAGCGGATTCCAGCGGATTGGGTCCTCTGGCGACCAGTCCCTTGAAGCGGACCTTCTTTCCGTCGTATTTCTTCAGATCCTCCGACATGTCGCGGTAGAACTCCGCATAAACGTTGTCGGCGATCTCGATGATCTCCGCGTCGATGTCGAACGGAAGCGGGTCCTGGATGGTGTCCGCGTCCATCGTCCCGTCCGTGTATTCGTACATGATCCTCGACCGCCTGCTGACGGTCCTGACGAGCTGATGGTATTCCGTAACGTCCTCGTCCGGCTTCACGCGGTTGAACATCACCAGTTCGCAGCTCTGCAGCTTGTCGAACATCTGCTGGCGCATGTTCTGGTTGTACACGCGAACGGTCGTCGCGTCGATGGACAGGATCTCCTGATAGACGAACCAGTTCTCGGGCAGGACCTGGTAGAAGTCATCCAGCGGCCACATGCCGTTGTATTCCACCATGACAAGCGCCGGCCGGTGCTTTTTTTCAAGAGAAGGAAACAGTTCCGGCGTCAGGTCCTCCGGATTCTCGATCATCTCCACGGCAACGTCCTGCGATGCGAAAGAGGACGGATCGTATTCTTCGATCCCCTCTTCGCAGCAGATGATCAGGATCTTTCCGTCCGGCTGGAATTCCTTGTCCTCCAGCGTTTCCTGGATCAGTTTCGTCTTTCCCGCTTCCAGAAATCCCGTGAACAGGTAGACGGGCGTTTCGGGCTGTTGATTGTTGGGCATACGCGGCCTCCAGTCAGTTTAAGCGGAGAACAGTTCCGCGAGTTTGTCTTCTTTCAGATCGGACCCGATCACGCAGAAGCGTCCGGTGATCTCCGCGCTTCCGGACCGGACGTCCGGTTCTCCGGGGACATAATCGAAATGGATCCAGCCGCCGTCTCTGTCACGGACGATGCCTTTCGCGCGCAGGATCATTCCGTATTCGCTTTCCTTCATAAGCTGTTCGAGAATGCCGCCGATCTCTTCCTTTGAATATGCGCGCGCGGTTTCGGTCCCCCAACTGGTGAAGACTTCGTCGGCATGATGATGGCCGTGATCATGATGATGTCCGCAGCCGCAGGAGCATTCGCCGTCGTCATCGTGATCGTGATGGTGTTCGTGCTCGTGCTCATGATCGTGATCATGATCATGGTCATGGTCATGATGATGTTCATGTTCATGATCGTGATGATGCTCGTGATCGTGATCGTCATCGTCATCGTGGTGGTGATGATGTTCGTGCTCGTTCTCCGTCTCTTCCGCCAGAAGACGCAGCGCGTCGGCGATGGTGTCCTTCTGTTCCATGGCCTTCAGGATCTGTTCGCCGGTCAGGTCGTTCCAGTCGGTCGTCACAACGACGGCGCGTTCGTTCAGCGAGCGGATCCTGCCGACGGCGTCTTCCATTTTCGATTCCGACGTCCCGGACTGGTGGCTGAGCAGGATGGTGTTCGCGTGCCTGATCTGATCGTCGAAAAACTCGCCGAAATTCTTCATATACATCTTGCATTTGTTCGCGTCGACGATCGTGCAGAACCCGTTCAGTTCGACGTCCGGTTCCTTCTCCGATACGCCTTTCACCGCGCGGATGACGTCGCTGAGCTTTCCGACGCCGGAGGGCTCGACGAGGATCCGGTCCGGATGATACTGTTCGATGACCTGATGGAGAGCTTCTCCGAAATCGCCGACGAGACTGCAGCAGATGCATCCGGAATTCAGCTCGTTGACTTTGATGCCCGCTTCCTTCATGAAGCCGCCGTCGATGCCGATCTCTCCGAACTCGTTTTCGATCAGCACGAGCTGCTCGTTCCCGTATGCCTCCCTGATCAGCTTCTTGATCAGCGTGGTCTTTCCCGCGCCGAGGAACCCTGAAAAAATATCGATTTTCGTTTTCTTTCCTGACATTGCGAATCCTTCTTTCAAAATGAACTTCTCCGGCCGAACGCGGCCGGATTCCAAGTCTCTAATATATCCCTTCCTGCACGCTTTGTCAAGTGAAAACGAGAATGACGGGAAGCGGTCGCTTCGAAAACGGCACGAATGAAGAAACTTTTCCAAATCCGGTTGCAAACGCAGAAAGAATCATGTACAATTCGTTTGAAAAAAGATGACCCCGAAAACTGTCGAAAACCGTTATCCCGGCCGTTTTTTTGCGTGTATATGATTGAAGCCTTTGAAAGGAGGAAAGCGAATGGCCAATCCAGACGCCGAACTCGTGGAACGCATCCGGAACCGCGACGAAACCGCGCTTGAAGACGTAAAGCGCCGGTATTCCGCGTATTGTCTCTCGATCGCAAACGGCATTCTGCAGAACCTCCAGGACGCGGAAGAATGCCTTTCAGACGCGCTCTTCGCCCTTTGGAAAAGCATCCCTCCGCATGACCCGGCCGATCTGAAGACGTTTCTCGGAAAACTCACACGGAACGCCGCCGTCAGCCGCCTCCGGAAAACGCAGGCGCAGAGGCGCGTCCCGACCTCCGCCGTCTTTTCGCTGGAAGAGCTGGAATCCTTGGTCGGAAGCGACAGTGTCGAAGAGGCGCTTTCGGAAAAGGAACTCTCCGAATGCATCTCGGGATTCCTCCGAGCGCTTCCGAAAATGCAGCGGTTGTTTTTTGTCCGGCGCTACTGGTACTGCGACGCGGTGAAGGACATTGCGGAACGTTTCGGATGCTCCGAAGGGAAAGTAGCCATGTCGCTCAAGCGGACAAGAGACGAACTTGCGGAAACATTGAAGAATAGGGGGTATCATCTATGAGAAAAGAAGATTTGATCAATGCCGTCGGAGGTATCAGCGATGATCTGATAAGAGAAGCCGACGGAAGCAGGCGTCCGTCCGGAAACCGGAAGAAGTGGATCGCGCTCGCGGTTGCCGCAGTCATCCTTCTGAGCGCTGTCATGATCGTTCCGGCGGTTCTGAGCAGAGAAAGACCGTCAGACATCTCCGGAAACGCATCAGAAGAGGTTCCCCTGCCTTCGAACACTGTATACGACGAATTCGGAGCGGATATCATGGCGCCCTGGAAGGACGGTTCTCTGAAATTCACGTCCGTCTCCTACAGGCACAGCAGCGCTGAACCATTACCGGCGCTGAAGCTGCCTTCCGCCCGCCTTCTGTCTGCTTCAGCCTCGTCGGAAGACGCGCCGGACCCGTCAAATGCGGTAGCGCCGTCCGAAAGCGATATTTCCCCCGCTGACTCTATGGACACGGGCCGGGAACCGGCTGCCGAGGAAGTGACTGTCAGCATGGCGGACAACATCCGGATCGAAGCGGCCGCGGGAACCCGGTTCATCCGGATAAAGACGGAAGAAAAAGGGCACGCGAACTGCGACGGCGTCTACTATGACGTCCAGGAAGACAAGACCATATGCATTTCCTGCATGATCAGAGACCGTATGAAAGGCAATCCGTATTATACGGACGCGTGCGTGCGCGCGCTGATCGAAGAATGCGTGATCGGTCCGGAGGAACTCGCAGCGGGAATGGTCGACGGCGTTTATCACGACGCCTACCTGGCGATTTACGAAAGTGAAGGCCTCTCCGATTTCGGAAACGGAAAAAGCCCTTCAGCGAGCGCCCTCGGCATCAAAGACATCATCTCCCCGTCGGCAAGGCAGCGAATGGCAAAATACAAGTTCCCCGCCGTCAGCATCGTTGAGTACGGGTCCAGGCCGGACAAATGCGTCTTTACGCTCGTGTCGGCGGGCGGACAGGCCGTGTACGGTTCTTTCGTCTATGACTTCATTGAGGAATCCTTCACGAAAATCGACGGGGAAACGCTGGGCGTTCCACGCTGTCTGAACGGCTTCTTTTCCTGGGTCGGAGACGAGATGACCTCCGTCCAGCTTCCGCTTGCATCCGGCGTCGCAGTCGACGCGAACTACACCGAACTGGTCGCGACGATTCCCTATTACGCTTCCTTCATGGAGGAGGACCAGGAAACCGGACTTTTTTCTCCCGTTTACGAAGCAAGCAATATTTTCGTTTTCGATCTGACATCCGGAACATGTTCGGCTGTTTTCGGTCTGTCGCGCGAAATGAAAGACGATCTTCGCTATCCGACCGGCCCTGCGATCAGGCAGAACGGCGTCATCTGTTTTCCCGCAGGCGGTCATCTGAACGGGTACGCGTTCCCCGGCGGACTCTGTTATATCGAGGGCGAATTTCTCGCCGTGCTTACGGACGGTGTCCGGGCAGATGAAGCCGGAGAATCCGGCGGCAGGATCGCGGCGGTCAAGCAGGACGGGAATGTCCGGTTCTTTCGTCTTCGGGACGGTGCGCCCGCTGAAACGGACGTCGACGCCTTTTCCGCATCCAGATGGGTGAAGGACGGAAATGAAGCGTTTCATCTTCCCGATCTGAAGCGCGAGAAACTCTTCGAGAAGACCCCGGACGCGATCGCGTCCTCTGCGGACGGAAGATTCCTCTACGCGTGCTTCAAGGACGATGGCCGCGTCGAATGCGTCGACCTTGCCACACTGGAAAGGGCGGATCTGGAGCCGGGAGACGCTTTCCTGTCTCAGACGTCTGGACAGGATGACGTCAACGTCGCGATGTACGTTTCCGGAGACGGAACGCACCTGCTCCTTTCCTACTTCCGGACACGCGCTCTGCGCTTCCGTAAACAGGATTTTCTGAAAGCGGAATACGAAAGGTACGGAAGTAATTCGGACGATTTTCTGAAAAGCGGCTTAAGTCTCGCTTCCCAGTACTATGAGCTCGACGACGGCACGAAGGTCTCTTTTGCCGTCAGAGATTCGGAGAACCGGTTGACCGCAGCGTGCATTCTGTGCGCGGACGATATGATCCGGCTGGGCAAGCTTAATTTTCTCATCCCGCTGGATTCCAGACCGGACGACTATCCGACCTGGCAAATGATCCTCGCGGATACCGCGGAAAAACTGTGCGAATACGCGGAAGTCAGCGGAAACGTCGCATATATCCGCGCTGACGCGATGAAAGCGCTGCTGAACGGCGCCGATCCTTATGCCGTCCGAAAACTCTTCAGTGATTTGAACACGTCAAACTACAGATGGTTCGATGCCGGCAACGAGTTTCGGAATCTTTCAGGAGAACCGGTGACGCCTGCGGAGGCGCGCAGCGCCGTGGCGGACGAGACCGCACGCGTGCTGATGTTGTATTTCTTCGGATATACGGTCCCGGAAGACGAATTCCTGGAAGAATCGAGAAAAAACGGCGATCAATTCAACGTCCTCTGCCTGGAGCGTTACTATCGGGAAGTCAACGAAGGGCTGGATGAAGACGAGATGCGGCGTCTGCTTGGAAAACTGAAAAGCGAAGTCCTGAAATGTTACCCGGAAGAATCCCCTGTTAAGCCGTCAAAAAATACCGTCTATGCGTACAACCATTCTCAGATGTTCGAAGAGATTTCAAGACGCGTCCCGGACATCTTCGAAGACGTCACGGGCACGTCGTATCTTCAGGCGCTCTCCGAAGGCAAGCTCGGGAACCGAAAATACAACCGGAATGACTTCTTCGCGTCTTTCCCGCTCGGAAACGGATCAATGAACCTGTCTCCGCATCTGCAGGTGAACAAAGAAGCGCTTGACGAGGCGGTCGCGGATGCCCGTTTCCGGAAGGGAACCGTCGCCGTCAATACGGAATGCGCCGTCTACCTGTCATTTCGCATTATTCTGAGTCATTGGGTCCCGACGGAAAAATTCACATACCTTTCCTTCGGACGTGACGAAAACGGGAACTGTTTCGCCGTCGCTGAAGGCGGATATGCCGAACTCACCGAAGAGCAGTACCAATCTGTCCTTTCCCTGCTCCGCGCGTCGCGCGGCTATGATCCTGTCGCTGAGGGCAGTGCCGAATGGCTGCGTGAATCCATCGTTCGGGAAATCGCCGAAGAATTCGAATGAGTTTCCCCCGTTCGACGTTTCCGGACCGTTTCAAAAGCGATCCGTCAGAAAACCGCAGGATTGACAATCCGCGGTTTTTCTGTATAATGAAAAAAGAAAAGAACGAGGAGGACGCGCTGACGCGCACTGAACATATGCCGGTCAAAACTTATCGATTCTCGGAAAGCAGCCGCGGACCCGTCACAGCGTACGAGCTGGACAACGGGCAGACGGCACTGACCGTTCTGGATCTCGGATGCGTCGTCCAGAAATGGGTTTTTCAAAACCGCGACATCGTCTGCGGCTTCGAAGACGCAGACAGTTATCTGGGCAGCGGAACATACTACGGGGCCATGATCGGGCGGTGCTGCAACCGGATGCATTCCGTAAAAATCAAAGACAAGGAATACCCCGTCACGCCGAACGAGAACGGCACCAACCACCTGCACGGCGGCAGAAACGGGTTTGACAAGAAGCTCTGGGACGTCCGTCCGTTCGAGAACGGAAATGCTTTGGGTCTGGTCATGACGACCGTGTCGCCGGACGGCGAGGAAGGCTATCCCGGGACGCTGAACGTCACCGTTACATATACGCTTCGCGGGACGGAGCTGACCATCGAATGCGACGCCGTTTCCGACGCGGACACCGCAGTGAACATGACCAACCACATGTATTTCAATCTGAACGGTCCGGGAGGAGACATTCTTGACCACATGATGTACATTCCCGCATGGTACGCGAGCGAATGCGACGATCTTCACATCCCCACAGGGAAGCACCTCCCCATCTGGGACGGTCCGCTGGACTTCAACAAGCCGAAAAAGATCGGCAAGGATATTCACGCAAACCATCCGATGCTCACGCCCTGGCGCGGATACGACAACAACTACCTGCTTCGCAAAAGCGGCGGCATGACGCTTGCCGCGCGTGCGGAAGGAAAAGATCTTGCGCTCGAGGTCCTGACGGATCTCCCCTGCCTGCAGCTGTATACCGGAAACTATCCGGAGGACGGGCCTATGAAATACGGACTCCCCCAGACGCCCTACCGGGCATTCTGCCTGGAAACGCAGATGGAGCCGGATTTCACGCACATCGACGGAACATACCTGCCTGCCGGAGAGCACTACAAATGCAAGACCATCTACCGGCTGGAAAGAATCACAGAGAAAGATTGAGGAATCAGGAAAGGAATGGAACTGTATATCATCAGACACGGCGACCCCGATTACGCCAACGACACGCTGACGGAAAAAGGATGGGAGGAAGCCAAAAAACTCGGCCCGCGCATGGCGGCGCTCCATCCCGTGAAGATCTTCGCTTCGCCCAGAAAACGCGCGCAGGACACTGCAAAACCCGCCTGCGAACTCCTCGGCCAGACGTTTCAGGTCGAGGACTGGATGAACGAGTCCATGGACTATATGCAGTCGCTCGGCGATGACGAGGCGTCCGTCGCGAATTACGATGTTTACGGATACCGGACGACGATCGGAAGAGGATGTGAGCGTCTGAAAGACTTCGCGCCCTCGAGGACCGAAGCGCTCGACAGGATGATCGCCAACTCGGACGACTTCTTCGCGCGGCTCGGATTCATACGGGAAGGACTGCGCTACAGAGCGGCAGATCCCGTCGAGGGAAACGTTCTCTGCTTCTGCCACGGCGGTTTCGGGACCGCATGGATCGGGCACCTTCTCGGTATGGACCCCGCATATACCTGGCTGAAACTCGACCTGTTTACGACGGCCGTGACCCGCTTCACGTTCATGGTCAAAGACGGTTACGCCATTCCGCGGATGCGGTATCTCGGAGATACGTCGCATCTTACCCGTGCTCCGTTCTGAAACGAAAAAAGCCGTTCCGGCTTTTTTTCTCTTTTGCTCTTGAAAACACGGGAAAACGTGCTACAATGGAAACAGAAAGAAAAAATGCATACAGTTTTTTGGAGGAATCATCATGAAATTCATCGTCTGCGAAAACTATGAGGACATGTCCAGAGAAGGAGCGAAGATCATCGCCGAACTTCTAAAGAAAAAACCGGAATGCGTTCTCGGGCTTGCGACCGGCTCCACCCCCGTCGGCATGTACAAGGAACTCGCCAGAATGAACAAAGCCGGTAAGATCACATTCAAAAACGTGACCTCGTACAATCTCGACGAATACTACCCGCTCGCTCCCGACCACGATCAGAGCTACCGCTACTTCATGAATCACAACCTGTTCGACCACGTCGACATCGACAAAGCCAAGACGCACGTTCCGGACGGACTCGCGAAAGACCCCGCCGCGATGGGCAAAGCCTACGACGCCGCCATTGACGCCGCCGGCGGAATCGACCTCCAGGTTCTGGGACTCGGTCCGAACGGACATATCGCATTCAACGAGCCGGAGGAAAATCTTTATGTCGGCACGCATCTGACCGGGCTGACCGAAAGCACCATCCGCGCGAACTCCCGCTTCTTCGAGAAGATCGAAGACGTTCCCACCCAGGCGGTCACCATGGGCATGGGCTCCATCATGAAAGCAAGATCCATCCTCGTTCTTGCGAGCGGAAAAGCCAAGCACTACGTCATCGAGAAAATGCTGGACGACCGCATCACGACCCAGGTCCCCGGCACGCTCCTGAAACTTCATCCGAACGTCGTCCTCATCTGCGACCGCGAAGCGTACGAAGGCTGAGTGCCGACCGCAAGGATGATCAAACATTAAGCGAATATTCAAAAACGGACTGCCGTGATCAACACGGCAATCCGTTTTCGTTTTTTGAATGCGTCAGACAAATGCCCAAATCCGTTTTTGTTTCAAAACCGGATGACGGGACATCCGCCGTTCTTTGTTCGTCCCTGTGCTATGGTCAGTGGCCGATAAACCGGGACAAAAACTCGGCAATCTCCGGAGCGAGCGAAAGCAGCGACATGCAGGAGATCGCATTGTACACCGCAAGACCGGAAATGATGATGCCCGGAATCTTTTTTGACCTGATGGACCGCATCAAACCGATTGCGCCGAAGACGGCGGCTGCGACGATCACCAGATAGATGAGCAGACGGGCAGCCTGCATATATTTGGTGAAACCGTCCGGAAAATACCAGAGCGCGCTGATGTACAAGCCAATGCTGAAAGACGCGAACAGCGCAAGCGCGATGGCAAGGATCGGGAAAGCCATCCCGTTCTTGTTCTGTGCTGCCGGAGTTGCATCCGGAACGGTGTAAGTCTGCTCCGAAGCATAGACCTGCGAGGCCTTGTGCGGCTGC
>CACZRJ010000014.1 GCA_902783535.1 uncultured Ruminococcus sp.
ACCCGGATTCGGAATGGGGCTCCTGGAACGGCTCCAGAAAATGTCCGAAAAATACGGGACTAAGATCACGATCGACGAAGCCGGTTTCGGACATGTGGTATTGTAACAAAATGGTCATCGACTGCGGCAGCAGCGGAGCAGTAAAAAGATTTTGTGTTGACGATAACATTTAATTGCTGCGGAAAGGAGATTTAACACAATGAAAAAAAATCTTGGAGTCGTACAGGCTGTTTATCCCATGACGGTCCTGATGGTGGCCGCCTATGATGAAAACGGCAAGGTAAATGTCATGAATGCAGCCTGGGGAATGATCTGCAATGAGGACCGGATCGCCCTGTTTATCGACGAGGATCATAAAACGACCCAAAACCTGCTGAAGACAAAAGCATTTACCGTAAGCCTTGCGGATAAGGATCATATGGATGCGGCCGATTTCTTCGGGATCGCCACCGGGAACAAGATGAGCGACAAGTTTGAGCGAACCGGTTATACCGCGGTCAAAAGCACCTTCGTAAATGCTCCGGTCATCGATGAATTTCCGGTAGTCATGGAATGCGAACTGGCGGAAGTCGCCGAGATAGAAAGTTTCTACTGCATCGTCGGCAGGATCGTAAATACTGCCGCGGAAGAAAAAGTCCTTTCCGAAAATGGCAAGGTCGACCCCGCAAAGCTGCATGCACTGATCTTCGATCAGTTTCAGCACGGATACTACGTCTCCGGCGAGCAGGTCGGCAAAGCCTGGAATGCCGGCGCATGGCTCATGAAGAAATAAGAAGACGGAAGACAGGAAACTGTCTCCTCACCGGAGGTCAGATACGATGAAAGCGCGTGCCGTCCCGGAGGAAATGAAAGAATCGCAGTGGGACAGACTTCTTAAGATCCGGACCACCGGAAGGGACGATTCCCATTCCGATCAATACCGCTATCCCTACGAGCCGACTCCTTATTCCGTTTTGGAACGGCTGGCGGGCAGAGGATATATTACAAAGAAAAACGTGCTCCTCGACTACGGCTGCGGCAAAGGCCGGGTCGGGTTCTACATGGCTTATCAGGTCCGGTGCCGGTGCATCGGCGTCGAATATGATGCGCAGATCTGGCAGGCCGCATCCGAAAATCAGAAAAATGCCGTCTCCGGCTCCAAAACGGAGATCATCCGCGGACGGGCGGAAACATATGTCATTCCGCCCGCCGCAGACCGTTTTTTCTTCTTTAATCCTTTTTCCGTCGAGATCCTGCAGAAAGTCATGCGGAAGATCCGGGATTCATGGTATTCCTCTCCGCGGGAGATCCTGCTCTTTTTCTACTATCCGTTCGACGCGTATCTCACATGGCTCATGGGAAACGAGTCATTGTCGCTGAAAGAAGAGATCGACTGCCGGGATCTGTTCGAAGGGAAAAACGACCGGGAGCGGATCCTGGTATTTGAGATGATTCAATAAAAACGAACTTATAATGCAGGTGGGAAAATGTCTGAAAGTCAAAAAGTACTGAAAGTATTTGCTATTCTCGAGATCGTGCTGGCAGTCATCGCTGTCGCCGGCGCAGTCCATGCCGGCGGAGCCGCGTCATGGGGAAGCGCGGCCTTTTCCGTACTGACGGCAGTTATTTTGTTTTCTGCTGCAAAGGACGCTTCTAAGATCGTCGCGGCATGGCTCATCACTTTCGTCAACCTGGTTCTCAGCGTGCTCGAGCTGATCCTTGCTTTGAACAGCAGCGCTCCCGACAAGGAAACGCTTATCATCGGTGCAGCCGTCACCATCGTTCTGAACCTCATTGTTTTCATTGCGGCAAATAATGTAAAGAAACAGAATAAAAAATAAGAGCGAAAACAATAAAAAGGAGACTGGAAGTTCCCTGTCTCCTTTTTGCTGCTTCAGATGTGATTCGCGACTTCGAACGCGTCCCAGATCGCATACATGATGTTGGACACTTTAGAGGCATCTCCGATCTGATAGATCTCGTCGACTTCGTATTTAAGTTCTTCAAACAGCGCATTTTCGGAGCGATATCCGACGCACAGAACCACGCTGTCTGCAGGATACTGCTTTTCTTCTTCCCCGACGCAAGCGGTAAGTATGCCGTCTTTAAATCCTGTGACTTTCGCACCGCACTGCACTTCTATGCCGTTAAAGGGGATGAGTTTCTCCAGCATTTCCTTATTGGCGCTGCAGATCGGTCCGTTGACGGCCATGATCTTATCAAGGGCTTCGACGATCGTCACTTTTTTGCCCTTCATGGCAAGGTCCAGCGCCAGCTCACACCCGACCAGTCCTGCTCCGACAACGATGACCGTCTCGCCGGGATCCTTTGCGCCGGTCAGAACTTCTTCCGCCGCAAATACCTTATCGTCATCTCCGAGCGAGAAAATCTTCGGTCTGGAACCGGTAGCCGCGATCACGGTGTCAAATCCGCCGTTCTTTGCCAGCGCCGCGTCCGCTTTCTCTCCGAGATGGACTTCTACGCCGAGGCGTTCCAGCTCTCTTCCGTACCAGGCCGCCAGCGCGAGATCATCTTCCTTGAAAGAAGGCGCGCCGCCCGGGATCAGGTTTCCGCCGAGCTGTTTTCCGGCTTCGTAGAGAACCGGCTCATGTCCGCGCTCGGCAAGTACTCTCGCCGCCTCAAGTCCGGCGGGACCGCCGCCGGCGACAAGGACTCTCTTCTTCTTTGTGACCGGGCGGTATTCGTTGATGCGTTCCTTGCCGCACTGCGGGTTGACCGCGCAGTTGATCATCGAATACTGCTGAATGCGTCCCATGCAGCCTTCCTGGCAGCTGATACAGGGGCGGATCCTCTCCGTCTTCCCGGTTCGGATCTTTTTGACGATATCCGGATCGGCGAGGGTCGGTCTTCCGAGACTTACGATATCGCAGATGCCGTTTTCCACACAATCCAGCGCTGTATCGGGATTATCCACACGTCCGGCCATGAGGACCGGGATGCTGACATTTTCCTTGACGATCTTCGCAAATTTGCGATACGGCGCCTTCTCCATATACATCGGCGGATGATTCCACCACCACGCATCGTAGGTGCCTGCATCGACGTCAAGGGCGTCATATCCGTATTTTTCGAGGAGTTTGGCAGCTTCGATGCCTTCCTCGATATCTCTTCCTTTTTCTTCAAATTCTTCGCCGGGAAGCGCACCTTCCCGGAAATCTTTTACCATCGACTTCAGAGAATAACGCATGGCGACCGGGAAATCCCATCCGCAGGTCTTCGCGATCTCTTCGCGGATCTCTTTCGCAAAACGCAGGCGGTTTTCAAGGGATCCGCCGTATTCGTCGTCTCTGTGATTGAAAAAGGAGATCGCGAACTGGTCGATCAGGTAGCCTTCGTGCACCGCGTGGATCTCTACGCCGTCAAATCCCGCTCTTTTTGCGTTAAATGCACCTCTTCCGAAACTCTCGACAATGCTGTGGATCTCTTCCACCGTGAGCGGTCTGCAGATCTTGTCGAGCCAGCGGTGCGGGATGGCAGACGCCGAAACGGGAGGAAATTCGCCAAGATTGGTCGGGATCGTCACACGTCCGAATCCGCCGCTCATCATCAGGAACATTTTCGAGCCGTAGGCGTGGACTCTCTCTGTCATTTCCCTTGCGGTTCTGACAAAGTGCACCGGATTGTAGGTGCTGTTCGGGCAGTTCGGCATGGACTGCGTCTCCACCGTGCAGTCACTGAACGTGACTCCCGTGATCACAAGGCCGATCCCGCCTGCTGCTCTTCTTGTGTAATAATCAATGCCTCTCTGGTTAAAACCGCCCTCTGCATCACCGAGGCCGAGCGGTCCCATCGGGGCCATCGCGTACCGGTTCGGAAGTTCCAGTTTTCCGATCTTTACCGGCTCAAACAGCTTCTGGTATTTCATATGCTCTCCTTTCGTCGTGGCATAAAACCCTTTTACGCCATTATAAATACGTGAAGGAGGCTTGAAAATTGACAATTTTTAAAGCAATGAACGGTTTTTAATCCTTTGCTTCCGGATACTCGGTGCACAGCAGACGGTACGGCGCTTCATCTTCCTCGATCTCCGGGAATCGGCCGACAGGAGGATGGAAGCGGTTGTCGGTGTTGTCGTCGTTGCACTGGCTTACTTCACCGAGCAGGACGGCGCCCGTGCCCGGTTCGACCTCAAAATCATGGTACAGATACTGCCGGATAAAAATGCTTTCGCCGGGTGTGAGCTTCACCTGCGTACCCGCTTTCACTTTGTATGCGCGGCCGTCGCAATGGACCAACACATCGGATTCCTTGTCGATGGATTCATCGGGCAGGCTGTTATAGACGCGAATGAGAAGATTTCCCCCGCCGCGATTGATGATATCCTCGGTCTTGTACCAGTGAAAATGATTCGGTGAATACTGCCCTTCTTTCATGTAGAGGAGCTTCTCCGCGTACACTTTAGGGTACTTGTCCGCCATGGACCGGTTTCCGTTCCGGATCGTGATCAGGGACATGCCGACTTTGTCGAAATCGCCGAGCCCGTAATCCGTGATATCCCAGCCCAG
>CACZRJ010000015.1 GCA_902783535.1 uncultured Ruminococcus sp.
CGGCCTGCATGTTGCGAAACATCACAATCGAACCGCAAAGGAAAGGAGAATGCCGCCGCATTCTATGACCCGAGTCACGTGACAAAGGTCATCTCCCTCCGGCGGTAAGCAAGTCTGACATGAAAAAAGCAGCGGGACGTTATGTCTTCGCTGCTTTCCTTTTTTGAATTCGTCTCACGATCCGGGTGGTTTTCCTCCTGAAACAGGAGCTCCCTCGGCCGGTACCGGCTTTGCGGGTGCTCTTTTTCCATGTGACCCTTCACGTCAACGCCGGTGTGCCGCTGCGAAAGCGGTCAGCCGGCTGTTTCACGGGTGCGGACGGAACAAATTACGATAACAGGATCTTGCCGCCGACGATATCCCAGTCGACGCCCTTGTTGTCCGGTCTGATGTTTTCGTACGAAGAAATCATATCGGTATCGTTCATGTCAATCTCATCTTCGAAATCCACGCTCCAGAGCGTTTTGCCGTTCTGCTCGAGACTGATGGCTGCAACATTGATCGTGCCCGTGGCAAGGTAGAAGCCAATGCCGAACGAGAGCGCCGCGGGAGCAAATCTGCCGCCGCTGTGATTGACTCCGCCATATGAAGTGCTGTCAAAGGTGCCGTTATACGGATTCAGCGCCGGCATGGTCTTGGATGTGTCGATCTCGACCCATTTGCCTTTTTCCACTTCGGAGTCCTTGGCGTAATCCAGGAACGTGATGAGGTATGCCCAGTTGCCGATCTCATCCTGTTCGTACGAATACATATTGAGATAGACGCAGCCTCCGTTCGGCTGGCAGTCCTCGCCGAACTTCACGAGCGCCTTGATGGTGATGGGAGCGTCCTCGATCGCTTCGCCGGGGACCTTGAACGTAATGGCGGGATTGCTCGCTCCGTTTCCCTTCATCCACAGGTAGCCTTTGGGATCACCCGAATCGTCGGGTTTCGGCTCCTCGGACGACTCGTCCTGCTTGGGTTCCTCGGAGGACTCGTCCGGGGCAGGTTCTTCGGAAGATGCATCCGGAGCAGGCTCTTCGGAAGATGCGTCCGGAGAACTTTCGACAGCCCTGCTTTCTTCGGCCGGTTCGCTCTGCGCCTCGCTTTGAGCGGGCTGCGACTCGATTTCGGAATTCGTGACTGTGGGATTGTTTCCTCTGCAGGCGGTCAGCGCCGCTGTCAGAACCATCAGTGCGAACAGCAGGACCGCAATAAATCGTTTGCTCATGCTTGCATTCTCCTTAATCTTTTTTGTTATTTTTCCTTTTTTCTGCTATTTTCAAAGCCGTCTTCCGGAAGAGGATCTTCCGGCGGCCGTTTGTCCTATCTGCCGATCCAGACCGCCGGCCTGACGCCGAACGGCGTCCCGGCATCCTTAAAATGCGGCTGCAGGATGCCCGCTTCATCAACGACGGAAGAAAGACCGTCTTCCAGATCATCCGGAAGATCGTCGCTTTCCGAAGACCGCGGGGCCAGCCACCAGCCGGACGGAGCGGTCGCCCCCCCGGCTGTCCTGACAGCGGCGGCGGTATTTTCGGGAAGCTGTTCCGCGTCTTCCGCGGACAGCAGGAAGAACAAATCCCCCGAGGGATCTTCCGCTCCCGCACGAAGCATGTCCGCTTCCGCCGACGTGAAAGAGCCGTCAAGAAATTCACCGTTCATCCAGGTCGGCGGAAGAAGAACGCCGTCCTCCGTTCCGTCCTGCCCGGAAATCAGAGGCATTTCCGCCAAAACTTCTTCCGAGAGAACGAGGACGCGGTCGACATCGCGCCGGAGAATAATCCACTTCAGATCGGCTTCTCCGGTGCTCCCCGCTTTTTTGTGCCCGAAGACGATCGTTTCGCCGGGTTCCTTTTCGGACAGCAGCGACCAGAACCGCTCGCGGCTCATCCCGGCCTCGCACTTTTCAACGTATTCCGCAGCGTCTTTGTAATCCCCGAGATAAACGAAGTACTCCTTCGCCTCTTCGTACTGCCGTTCTCCGTAAAGCCTGACCGCTTCCGAATAATACTCTTCGGTCTGCTTCAGGAGACAGGCTTCCTTCTTTTGCTCGGCGTCGGAGTAATCGCCGAGCGAATCATACACCTGCGCGGCGTCTCCGTAGTTCTCCATTTTTTCAAGTTCTTCCGCCGCATGGTAGCGTTCCGCCTGCTCGTCAACGGAAACGGGCTCCTCATTTTCCGAAAGATCGGAAGTGCCCGCGGACAGTTCCGGAACGGAATGATTCGGTCTTCCCGCTGTTTCGCAGGCACACAATGAAATGACGATCACCAGAAGAAGGATCGTGGAAAAGTGCCGGTCAAAGCTTCCGGTCATTGCGCCCTTCCTCCGATCTGGATCTGGGGGTTCATTTCGTGACATTTCCGGATGACGTCGAGCTGCTGACGGACCTGATACAGTTTGATGTCGTGAGGTCTGCCGTTCAGCAGAAGCTCGTAAACCTGATCATAATACGTCTGAACTGCCGCAATGAACGGCGCCTGCGGGTCGCCGTCCCAGGACTCTTCGTGCCAGATCAGCTTCTCGCCGCAATATGCCGGCATCTGTTCCTCGTCGACGAACAGCGGCGTCTTGATCAGATGCTGTTCAGGCGCTTCTTCTTCCTTAAAATACTTCCAGTCCATATGACCCATGGTCCCGCGCAGCGTTCCGCGCGTTCCTTCGACCTTATATGTATAGCAGGGGAATGCGTCGCAGGAGGAAATGTCCAGATCGATCAAAGGACGGTCGGGCGCGCAGAGGATCAGTTTCACATAGTCTTCCGCGTCACCGAAGGTATTGCATCTGTCCATCTTGCAGAAGATCTGCGGATCGCCGTCATAGTCGTCCAGGAGATTCAGCGCCTGGTCCAGCGGATGCGGGCCCGTATTCGCCAGATTGCCGCCGTTGTACTCCAGGCAGCACTGCCAGTCCCATCTTCTCGCGTAATTGTTGAACTGAATGCCGATATGAACGATGCGTCCGAGTTTTCCAGAGGCGATGACTTCCTTGACCTTCAGGAAATAGTTTGCGAATCTGCTCTGCTGGAAAACGAGGAAACGGCAATTGTTTTCTTCCGCGGTTCTGCAAAGATCGTCAAACTCCTCGACGGTCGGCACGCACGGCTTTTCGCAAAGCACGTTCATCCCGTGAGAGAGAAGGTCTTTCGTGATCGCGTAATGAAGGTGGCTCGGCGTCGAATTCACGACCAGATCGATCTGATCCTTCATTTGAAAGAGTTCGGTATAGTCATCAAAAACCGGACAGCCGTATTCCTCCGCAGCGCGGTTTCTTCTCTTTTCAAGTTTTTCGACGACGGCAGCGACACGAAAGCGCTCCGTATCCTTTTTCAGATGAAGGCCGTGGATATCGCGACCGCTCCGGCCCTGCCCGATAATGGCAATTTGAAACTGCTTCATCTTCAAATCCCCCTTGTTTCTGTCTGCGCCGATTATATCACATGTTTTTCCCACGGACAATAGAAATAGAAAGAAAAGAAGAAAAGAAATGCAAAAAGCGTCGCAAAACGGCGTAAAAATATTGACGGGGGAACGGGAATCCGATATAATGGCGGGTGGATACTGTAAAGGGGTCATCTGCCGATATGTTCACCAAAACAAATAAAAAACTCATTGCCGTTCTCACGGTCGTCCTGCTTCTTCCGTTGCTGGCGATCGGCTATTTCGCTTTTCGGCTTGCGACCGGCACGACCGAATTCGACGCAGTCGACCGCGCAAGGCTTGTCCTTCCGGACAAAACGGAATACGTATACGAGGACAAATCCGACATTTCCTACTTCACCTCCCTGCTGAGCCGGTCCTCCGTCATTTCCACGGCCGTGCGCGACATTTCCGAGGAAACGCCCGCTTCGCTTTACCTGAATGACACGAAATACGACATTTACGCAAGCAGGTCTGTCTCCGGATGCATGATCCGCGGTTCGGACGGCCGATTCCGGCTGATGAACGAATCGGACGCGACCTCTCTGGTCATCCGCAACGAAATGGTCTACCTCTACGAGGACAGCCTGCTCCCGAGACTTACCATCTCTTCCGGCGACCATTCGGACACGGTTGCCCCGGATACCTACCAGTGGTCGTTCAAAAAAGAGGACGGAAAACTGTATCAGGACAACACAACTCCGTCCAAGCAGGACAGCCCGACGTTCAATCTGCTCGCAGACTACGACAATTCCTTTGCTTTCTCGCTTGAACCGAGCCAGTATTCTCTTTCCGTTTACCGTTTAAACGGCGGGACGATGGGCGAGGAGATCCCTGTCAACGCGTTCGAAGACCTGTCGTTCACGCAGGACACGCTTCTGGGCGTCGTTCTCCAGGCCAGATGGTCTCAGGCCGACAATATGAACAGCTTCGGCGAAGCGACTTACAGATTCGCCGTCCTTTACGACGTCCCCGCGGAGATCGAGCTGCTCGGCGCCGACGAGGTCAGCACCCTGACCGTCCGCGCGGGCGACTGGATCGTTCTACGCGCTTTGTACACGAATGAGAACGAATCCCTTGAGATCCGGTCCAACTGTGCCGCGGACAATATGCAGTTCTACTATGACCCCGCAAAGCAGTGCAGTTACGCCATTGTCCCCATAAGCGAGGACAATCCGGAAGGGAACTATTACCTGAGCGTCGTTTCCGGCGAAACGGTCAGCATGTTCAACCTGAAGATCCAAAAGCCGGAAGAGGCAAAGATCCTTTCGCTGCAGGTTTCCGACAAAGACTATGAGACTTATCTGACGCCTGCCCTGCTTGCGGATCTCGAAAGCAGACTGCAGGCGATGCGCGAACAGGCTGACGCGACGCCGAAACTCGCCGACACGGGCTCCGATCACGGGATGTTCGTTTTCGGGATCCCATGCGCCGGAACGGCTGTCTATCCTTACGGCAGCGACCTGCTCTTCAGCAACAGCAACCCGGACGACCCGGGCTGGTATCGTCTGAACGGAACGCTGTATGAAGCCGACGAGGGAACCGACGTCCGCGCGGTCCAGGCGGGAACCGTCCTGTTCGCAGGATATCTCGGAGCGTACGGAAACACGGTCGTCATCAATCACGGCTGCGGTGTGTGCAGTTACTATTATCATCTCGCAGACATCAACGTATCGGTCGACGACCGCGTCTCACTCGGCCGCGTCATCGGGACAGTTGGAAAAACGGGATATACAAATGATTCGTCCTGCCTGCATTTTGCTCTGTCGGCCGGCAACTCGTATTTCCGACCGTAATCCGCCCTTCGTATGCATACGCCGTCCGCCTTGCGGGCGGCGGATTTTTGCTTGCGCAGGCCGTAAGCCTCTCCATTTTTTCGTATCATCGCCGCCTTTCTCTTGGTTCAAATTTTCAAACTTGACAAATGAACTCCTGTATGATAAAATAATTGCGGCAGGATATTTGGCTTTTTTCATTTCCGAAAGGCGGTAACCCATGTTTGAGCGCGGCCAACTAATCATATACGGAGGAAACGGTGTCTGCAGGATCGAAGACATCGTCATCCGCGATACGCCGATTCTCGGTCAGCGGGAGACCTATGTCATCCGGCTCGCTTCCGGTCTGACGGCCTACATCCCGACGGACAGTTCCGTATATATGCGCGCGCTCGTCTCGGAGGAAGAGGCGCTGTCCGTGATCCGCGATTTTCCCGGCATCCTGCCCAAAGTCATCCCCGCCTCGAACTCCAAAGCGCTTGCAGACCAGTATCGCGCCATCATCGCAAAGCACGATCTGCGGGAAATGATCTGCCTTTACAAATCCCTCCGCCAGAAACTTCGTCAGTCGATCGAATCCGGGAAAAAGCCCGGGACTATGGACGAGCGGTTTTCGACACAGGCGCTCGACGCCGTCCTGGAGGAACTGTGCGCCGTTCTGTCCCGTGAGCGTCAGGAACTGTTGAACGAGCTGCTGCCGCAGGAAAAGGAACCGACCTGACTTCTTCAAAACCGCGACATATCCGCCGTGCAGACCGCGGCGGTTTTTCTTTGCCCCGGCGCTCCTTCTCCGCTCCGGCCGCAAAATGTGACATGCGCGATGAACAAATCCTAAAAAAAGATTGCTTTACATCCCGTGTTGTGCTAAAGTGTTAAAAGAGAAAGTATTTCACGATCCCCGGAGGACACCGTCATTGGAAACAACCGTAGGACAAATGCATATTCATTATGAGCAGCGCGGTCCTTTCCCGGCCGGCGGAAATCCGGACACTGTCGCTCTTTTCCTTCACGGATGGGGAGCTTCCGGCGCTTCTTTCGGCCGGCTGCTGGACATCGTCGCGGAACGTTATCCGGTCCTCGCGCCGGATCTTCCGGGCTTCGGCGGAAGCGACGAGCCTCTGGAATCCTGGTCCGTCGAGCAGTATGCGCAGTTCGTTCTGTCCTTCCTGAAACAGTTTTCTCCGAAAAGAGTCTTTTTGATCGGGCACTCCTACGGCGGCCGCGTTTCCATCCGGCTCGCTGCCGGTCGAACGCTTCCGTTCGAACTCCCGAAGATGATCCTGATCGATTCGGCCGGCATCCGCCCGAAACGCGGACTGAGATATCGCGCAAAAGTACGCTATTACAAAATCGGAAAGAAAATCCTTTCGCTCCGGCCGGTCAAGGCCATTTTCCCGAATGCCCTCGACGAGTTCAAGGCAGGAAAGGGTTCGTCCGACTACGCTTCCGCCTCTCCGATCATGCGCGGTGCGCTTGTCAAGGCGGTCAACGAAGACCTTTCCGCGCTTCTGCCGTCCGTTTCCGCTTCGACGCTCCTCCTCTGGGGTGAAAACGACACGGCGACGCCGCTTTCCGACGGCCGTCTGATGGAAAAAAAGATTCCGGACGCAGGGCTGGTCGTATTGCCGAAAGCGGGACACTTTTCATACCTGGAGCAGCCTGCGATCTGCATCAGCGCATTCAGATCCTTCCTTGAAATCCCTGCAGAAAGCCGAGGAGCCGAGCAATGAATGTCGTCTACAGCATCTTTTGTCCGCTTTGGCTTTTTGCCTCGGTCCTTTCCGCCTTGCGCTATATCCATTTTCTGCAATTGAATTCCTACAAAAACAAGACGCAGCTTCGCTGGATGCGCACGCACAGGGAACGCCTCGCCTGTCTGATCCCGGTCCTGCTCGCGGTCATATTCGCCCCGTTCGGAGCGCTGTGGTCCTCCATCATCGCCTCGGTCCTGACCGGCTTTTCCTGCTATACGATCTTCCCGAGGAAAGCAAAAAAGCCGCTCGTTCTGACCGGACGCGTCAAGCGGCTTCTCGTCACCTACTGTATACTGGCCCTGGCGGCCGGCGCCGGAGGATACCTGCTCGGAGCACATTTCCGAATGACTCTTCCGCTGCTGTTCCTGCTGCTCTCTCCGTTTGCCGTTCTTCTTTCCAATCTGATCAACCACCCGATAGAATCCGCCGTCCGGAACTGGTATATCCGCGACGCGAAAAAGAAGCTGCGCGCGTCTCCGGACCTGACCATCATCGGGGTGACCGGCTCTTTCGGAAAAACCAGTCTGAAGAATCATCTCGGAAAACTTCTTTCCGTCAAATACGATACGCTCATTACGCCCGAAAGCTACAACACTCCGATGGGCGTCGTACGGACGATCCGGGAGCAGCTGCAGCCGAAGCATTCGATCTTCGTGTGCGAGATGGGCGCAAGGCATGTCGGCGACATCAAGGAACTATGCGAGCTCGTCAAACCGGCGCACGGAATCATCACTGCCGTCGGCAACCAGCATCTTGAAACATTCCACACGGCAGACAACATTCTCCGCACGAAATTTGAACTTGCCGACGCGCTGCCGGCCGAAGGACGTCTTTTCCTGAACGGAGACAGCGCGCCCATCAGGGAGCATCTCCCCTCTTTGGACCGCCCTTACACGACATACGGGCTGTCGCCGGAAAACCATTACTACGCATCCGACATCTCCGCTTCCGTGACCGGAACGTCCTTCGTTCTGCATTCCCCGGACGGCCGGTCCTGCATGTTCCGCACGAAGCTGATCGGAAAGCACAACGTGCTCAACCTCACCGGAGCGATCGCCGTCTGCGACGCATTCGGCATTCCGCCTTCCGATCTGGTTTCCGCCGTGCGCAAACTGGATCCGGTGCCTCACCGGATGCAGCTTCTCCCCGGACAGGATCTGTCATATATCGACGACGCCTTCAATTCCAACCCGTCCGGCGCCAGGTCCGCGCTGGAAACGCTCTCCATGTTCGACGCCTGCAGGATCCTCGTCACGCCCGGCATGGTGGAACTCGGGGACGACATGGAAAAATGCAACAGAGAATTCGGCGCGCAGGCCGCGGCCGCGTGCGACTACGTGTTCCTCGTCGGAGAACGGCAGGCCGTTCCCATCCGGGAAGGACTGCTCGAAGCGGGATTCCCGGAATCCCGGATCCACATCACGCACACGCTCGGCGAATCTCTTTCCCTCGTACGGGCCATCCATTCCGGAAAGCACAAGATCGTACTGCTGGAAAACGATCTTCCGGACAACTACTGATCATGAATCTCCTCAGGAGGAGATCCGCAAAAAGCGGATCGTGTCAATTAACATGAAACTTCGTATCGCCGTCCTGTTCGGAGGAAAAAGCACCGAACATGAGATTTCCGTCATTTCCGCGCTGCAGGCGATGGAAAACATGGATCCGGAGCAATATGAGATCTTTCCGGTGTACATTGCCAAAAACAGCGTCATGTACTTTGGGAATTCGCTCCGCAACATTCAGAAATACCGCGATATCCCCGCTTTGCTGAAGGAATCGGAGCCCGTCACCTTTGCCTTCGACGGCACGCAGACACGTCTGGTGCGCGCGGGGCGGGGGCATTTCGGAAAGAAGGACGTCTCGGTCATCGACCTCGCGTTTCCGATCGTTCACGGAACGAATGTGGAAGACGGGACCCTCGCAGGCTACCTGAAAACGGTCGGCCTTCCCGTCGTCGGATGCGACGTTCTTGCTTCCGCCGTCGGCATGGACAAGTATGTGATGAAGCAGTATCTCGCAGCGGAAGGATTTCCCGTGCTTCCGGCGATCAGGCTGTCCTCCGCCGAATACGGTCGTCAGGAAGAAGCCGTCGCGAAAGCGGAGGAAAAGATCGGCTATCCGATGATCGTCAAGCCCGTGAACCTCGGTTCCTCCATCGGGATCTCAAAAGCGGCCGACAGAGAAAAACTGATCAACGCGCTGGATCTCGCCTTCACGTTTTCGGACATCGTCATCATCGAGAAAGCGATCACCGCGCTGAAAGAAGTGAACTGCTCCGTGCTCGGCGACGACGATCTTGCGGAAGCTTCCGCGCTGGAAGAACCTTTCGCGAACGACGAGATATTGTCCTACAAGGATAAGTACATCGACGGAAACGGCTCAAAGGGCGGAAAAGGCGGGTCTTCCGGAAACGTTTCCTCCGGAATGGCGTCGCTGAAAAGAAAGATCCCGGCGGACATCCCCGGCGAAACGGCCGCGCTCATACGCGATCTCGCCGTCAGGTCCTTTCATTCCCTCGGCTGCTCCGGCGTCGTCCGGATCGACTTCATGATCGATCTCGACAGCGGATCCGTATATATCAATGAGATCAACACCATTCCGGGGTCTCTCGCCTTCTATCTGTGGGAACCTGCCGGCCTGACCTACCGGAAAATGCTCGACCGGCTCGTTGCCATTGCGCTGAAGCGCGCGAGATCACAGGCGGGACTGACCTATTCGTTCTCCACGAACGTCTTCTCCCTCGGCTCCGGCTTCGGCGGGGCGAAAGGATCAAAAGGCGGCTCCAAAAACTGAATTTTCGCTTCGCACCGACAAAGAAAAGGACATGCATTCAAACATGTCCTTTTTGTATTGTCAGACGGATTACTTCTTTTCCGGCGAGATCACGACTCTGCGGTCGACACCCTCTCCGATGGAATATGTCGCGATGCCTTCGATCTTCTGGCATTCGGAATGAACGATCCTGCGCTCGTATGCGGTCATCGGATCCAGCTGGAAAGAGCGGTGATATTTCATTGCCTTTTCAGCCATTCTGCGCGCCATGCCGCGAATGGTGTCCGCGCGCTTCGCGCGGTATCCCTGCGCGTCGACGGACACGCGGTAGTATCCGGGTCTTCCAAGATTGGCGGACAGCGTCGCGAGGTACTGAACGGAATCCAGGACGTCTCCGCGCCTTCCGATCAGAACGCCGAGGTTGTCTCCTTCGATGTTCAGAAGGACTTCTTCGTCGTTTTCGGACAGGACGACGACTTTCGCGTCCAGATGCATGTTCTCGATCAGCTTTTCGAGCATTTCCACGGCGCGAAGCGCGGGCGTTTCCTTCAGTCTGACGCAGACTTTCGCATCGGACGCGCCGATGCCGAACAGGCCTTTTTTGCCTTCTTCGAGGACTTCAACGTCCACCTGATCCGCCGTTTTTCCAAGCGATTCCAGCGCCGCCGCAACCGCTGCGTCCACCGTTTTTCCGGTGGCGGTGATTTCTTTAATCATCTGTTTCCTCCATAGTGGGCGGATCACTCCTGACCGGACGGCTTATCCGTCTGATCGTCCGCCGGTTGCTCCGTTTCCGGATTATCCTCCTCCACAGAGAGCATTTCTATCTTGGACGGTCTCCGGTAAGCGACATCTTCACTGCCGCCCTTTTGTCCGGATCCGCCGCCGCTCCGGGGGGATTTCACTTCGATGTCGGAGTACGAATCGTCGTCCTCGTCCACTTCGATGGTGATGACTTTCTTCTTTTTCTGCTTGCCTTTCAACTCGCGCTCCGCAGCAGCATAGTCCTCTTCCGTAAATGTCGGCATCGGATAAAGCTTGCTGAGGATGACCGGCTTGATCATATCGATCAGCGTTCGCCATATCCAGTAAACGCCGATCGCGGCCGGGAACATCAGCGTAAACGCCGCGGACATCAGCGGAAGCCCGACGCGCATGATGAGTCCGCTTCCGATGCCGCCGTTCGGGTTGTTCTGCATCGGATTGAAATGCTTCATGATCAGCGTGTTCAGGAAGGACGTCAGGAAGACGAGGACCGGGATCAGAAGAAGGATCCAGTCCTTCCATCCCGTGTTTCCTGTAAAGGACGGGTTGCGAAGCAGATTGATGTCCAGGAAGGTGAAGTTCGGGATCATCTCGGAATAATAGACCTTCTGTCCCGCATTGCTTCCTTCGGATTCGACATACGAGAGGGCGTACTTCTGATCCGGCGTGTAGCTGCTCGGCAGCGCGCCGCTGTCCTTCAGCTGCCGGATGTAGTTCTCCGTTTTCGTTTCGCCGTAGTTTACGAGGATGTCGGAGCAGGACAGCTGGGAATACGCGACGTTGGAACTCGCGGAATAGGCGTACTTCACGTATCCGTTGTCGTATTTCGCCTCGACTTCCGTGACCTTTCCGTCTTCTCCCGTCACATTCTCTTTCGCGACGGACGTCTTCATGGTTTTCAGCTTCGCGATCAGTTCTTCGTTCGCAGCCTTCGCCGCATCGTTCGTCGTCAGGTGGGAACGGATGTCTTCGACGTAGCCGACGAGAAATTCGTCAAGCTGCTCCTCGAGCTTTTCGCTCGTCGTCGTGACGGCGGACTTGATCTGCGTCTGCGCCTGCTGCGTGAAATTTGACGAGTACTGGATCGGATTGCGTACGATTCCGTAAAGAATCAGAACCAGCGGAAGCTGGATCAGGAGCGGCAGGCACCCGGAAAGCGGGCTGAACCCCTCGCGCTGATACATTTCCTGAATTTCCTGGTTCATTTTCTGCTGGGTCACACGATCGGTGCGGCCGGCATACTTTTTGCGGATCGCCTGTTCTTTCGGCTTGATTTTTGCCTGTTTGACCTGAGATTTCTGCTGCTTGATGGCGAGCGGGAAAAGCAGGATCTGAAACGCGAGAGCAAAAAAGAAAAGGGCGAAGAAATAGTTGTTTCCCGCGATCCACAGGCATCCCTTCATGACATAGGAGAAGGGAACGTAGATAAATTGAAAAATGCTACCCATGTTGAGATTTACTCCTGATGAGCGGCGGTGTCCGCCGCAGGCTTTTTCTTTTTCCGCGTGCGTTCCGGAACGGGGTCATACCCGAATCCGCCCCACGGATTGCACTTGAGAATCCTTTTCGCGGCCAGAGCGATACCGACGAAAACGCCTCGCTTCTCGATGGCCTCGATCGCGTACTGCGAGCACGTCGGATAATACCGGCAGCTGGAAGGAAGCGCCGGGGAAATGACTTTCTGATAAAACTTGATCGGGAGTACGAACAAAAAACGGAAAAAACGTTTCATGGCTGCGCGTCCAAAAGAGCTGCCTTGCCCAATAATTCCTCCAGTTCGTCCCGGAGCACGGCGTATCCGGCGGTCACTGCAGGCTGCTTTGCAACGATAACGATAATTTTTCCCTTCTTGAGGACGGGCAGGAAACCCCGATAAGCTTCACGGATCCATCTTTTTACGCGGTTTCGCGCAACAGCGTTCCCGCGCTTTCTTGATACCGTGATTCCGAGCAAGGACGCGGAGGCGTTCCGTCCGGGGATGACATACAGAACCATGCATCCGCCGCTGAATGATCTTCCCTTCCGGTACGCGCGGGAGAACAAATGCGCTCCCTTCAGCGGCATCAGCCGTTCACTCTGTTTCATATCATCACCCGCCTTGCCCGGCTTCGTCGGTAAATGTCAGATTCCGGATCAATAGGTCAGCTGTTCTCTGCCTTTTGCGCGTCTGCGTTTCAGCACTTTTCTTCCGTTGGCGGTGGCCATTCTCTTGCGGAAGCCGTGCTCCATCTTTCTGTGTCTCTTCTTGGGTTGATAGGTACGTTTCATTCAAATTCACTCCTTACAGATAAATAATCGATTGAACCCGGCCGGCCGTGCGTTTTTCGGCCGGGAAAGCGCAAAATGCCAAAACCGCATAATGCGACCAATAAATACTCTTATCATAGATTCCGCCTGTTGTCAAGCATTTTTCCTTCTTTCGTCCGTTTCGCGCGCGTGTAAATCGAATCGGAAAAGCCTTGCATTGCCGCTTTCTTTGTGATAACATTAGAATGTCTGGGGAAATCCCCTCGGAACAGCGGGAAAGGAGGCCAGCCGCATATGCCTTTTACCACCACCGCACTGCAGGTCCTCCTGCTGATGGCCTATGCCGTCCCCGGCTTTCTGTTCGTTGAATGCGGAATGCTGAACGCCGGGCATATCACACCGATCTCCAAGATCCTCGTTTACGTGTGTCAGCCCTGCCTTGAAGTCTATGCCTTCTGTTCCGCGAAACGCTCGCCCTCGCTGCTTGCCGACATGGGCTGGTTCTTTCTTCTCTGTACCACGCTGCAGGTGATCGTCATCCTGATCATTTTCCTCGCGGTCAGAAAAACGGGAAAGACGGATACGCAGAAAATCCGTTCCAGGATCTGTGCGTTTGCCGGCACCTTCGGAAACGTCGGATTCTTCGGCATTCCGCTCCTTCAGGCTCTGCTGCCGGAAGCGATCGCGGCCGATGCCGTGGCTCTGTCCGCCGTTTTCGCCGTATCCATGAACTGGCTCGCATGGACCGTCGGCCTCTGGATGATCACGGGCGAGAAGAAGCATGTCCGCGTCCGCGCGCTGCTTCTGAATCCGGCAACCATCGCGCTTGCCGTCGCTCTTCCGCTTTTTCTGACGGAAACGCAGCTGCCGGACGCGCTGGACGGGGCGATCGCCTTATGCGGCAGGATGGCGACTCCGCTATGCATGATCGCGCTCGGAATGCGGCTGGCGGCGATAAAGTGGAAAACCATCGTCACGGACGCCTACGCCTGGATCGCAGCCGCCGGGAAACTGACGTTGCTTCCGCTGCTTGCGTTTGCCGTATGCTTCTTCCTTCCGCTTCCGGCATATCTGAAAGCCACGCTCTTCCTGCTATGCTGCTGCCCGACGGCGTCGGCCGTTCAGAACTTCAGCGAGATCTATCTGCGCGAGGACGCTGGAAAAGAAACGGCCGCCGACACCGTCCTGCTTTCCAACATCCTCTGCATTCTGACCATTCCCCTGCTTGCATTACTCGTCCGGCTTTAGACCGGGCGGCTTCGCCAAGGAGTATTCATATGCCTCTTCCCGTCATCGGCGTCTTTGATTCCGGACTCGGGGGCCTGACCGGATTCCGCAAATTGCGCGAACTTCTTCCGGATCATCCCCTCGTCTATTTCGGAGACACCGCCAGGGTTCCTTACGGAACCAAAAGCAACGACACCATCGTCCGGTTCGCAAAACAGGACGTTCGTTTTCTTCTCTCTCAGTCCGCTTCCTCCGTCTTCATCGCATGCGGAACCGTTTCTTCGGTCGCGCTGGACGACCTGCGGGCGACTTTCGGCATTCCGTTCACCGGCGTTGTGGAGCCGGCGGCCAGGGAGGCTTTCAGGATCGCCTCTTCAAAAGAAGGAAAGGTCCTGATCCTCGGAACCGACGCGACCATCCGGTCACGCTCGTACGAATCCAAACTGATCACTCTGGACCGCGGCCTGTCGATCCGGAAAAAAGCCTGCCCTCTGTTCGTCCCGCTCGCCGAGAACCTTCACGCCGGGCGCGGCGACAGGGCTGCCGAGGCGGCCGCGCATTCCTATCTTGACGAGTTCGTCGATTTCCGACCCGACGTCATCATTCTGGGCTGCACGCACTTCCCGCTGCTTTCTGACATCATTTCGGACATCCTGCCGGATTCCGCGCTCATTTCTGCCGGAGAAGAAGCAGCAAAGGAAGTTGCCGCGGCTGTTTCAAAGTCGCCTTCACGCCGAAGAAAAAATGCTTCCCCGTCCTGCGTGAAAGAAGCTTTCTTCACGTCGGGAGACGCGAACACGTTCGCTTCCGACGCCTCCGTATATCTCGGGAGGAAAATCGAAAAAGCGGAGCATGTCCATATCGAATCCTTTGAGGAGGACACTTGAAAATGACCCCGGTATTTATTGATATTTACGGCGAACAGCGCTCAAAGGACAACCCGGAAGCCGAGCCGGACGCATTCGGATTCCGCGTCGGCGGAAAGATGTGGAAATCCTCCGACGGAATAAAAATCACATACAAAGAGCCGGCGGAATCCGGAACGGGCAGCACGATCACGACCGTCACCGTCATGCGGAACCGCGTTGTTTCCGTCAACCGCGTCGGCTATCTCAACGCCGGAATGATCTTTGAGGAAGGAACGCCGCACGTATGCGTGTACGACGCCGGATTCCTGCAACTGCAGATCTCCCTCAGGACACATCAGCTGATCCATTCCGTCACCGAGTCCGGCGGGTGCATCGACATCGATTATTCCATTGAGATCGGCGGCCAGTCCGAAAGCAGGAACCGCCTCAAGATCACCGTTACGCCGGCCGTTCCGTCCGTCCGTCGGCAGAGCGGACGCCCGGGAGGCGCTTCTTCCGGCTCCGGCGCGCAGCAGTAG
>CACZRJ010000016.1 GCA_902783535.1 uncultured Ruminococcus sp.
CGCCAGTTCGCGGCATACGGCCGTTCCGACCGTGCCCGCTCCGATGATTACGATATCCATAAATGGTCCCCCTATGGATTACTTCTTTGCGAATTTTTCGATGTATGTCTCGTATTCGTTCAGGAAATTCTCATGTCTCTTTTCGCTCAGCCAGTATTCCTTCAGCTGCGCGATCTTTCCGAGCCACGCGTCCATCGACTTGTGATAGCCCATGACGCCGTCGTTGATGACCGCCCAGCGAGGAATGCTGTACTGCATGTCGTGCTCGATCTGGTCCATCATGTGGTCCAGCCGCGCCTGCAGGGATTCGACGGACAGCGGTCCGTCCAGCCACCACTGCAGCCGTTCGCGGAATTCCGTGCGGAAGCGCTCGTTCTGGAACAGTTTGTAGAAGATGCAGTTGTAGTCGCTGCAGCCTTCGGAGTTCGTCGTGTTGCAGGAGCCGAGCATGGACGCGACGGCGCCGAGCCCGTAGGTCTTGGTGGCCATCGCGAAGGTCTGGTCGAGATCGAAGAAGAGCCAGTGCCACTTCCCGTCGAGTTCGCGCGACCGGAAGACGCGGACGTTTCCGGCGTCCGTGTTGCAGCACCAGGACTGCATGATGTAAAAGTCCATGACGTCCGTCAGGCAGATCCGCTCGTCCATCCATTCGTATTCCGCTTCGGTCTTCATGGAATGCTTCTGCGCGAACGTCCAGATCTCGTCCCAGTCGCCCTTCGAGTATCCGTGCTCCAGCGTCTTCATGCCCTTGACGATGTCGACGCTGTCGGAAGAGACGCCGAGATGGGACGCGACGAAATCGTCGTTCACCTTCTCGCGGATGAAATAGATGCCGTAGTATTCGCCGTTGATGTAAAGGTTCACCGGCCGGTAGGACTGCGCGAGCACCTGCGTTTCCGCTTCCGCCATGATGGAGGTCGCAAACTCGTCGTTGATGAAATACCGGAAGGCGGCGGCGCCGGCGGAGCCGGAGCGGATCACGAGCGCCTTGAACTCGTTGATGTCCAGTTTTTCGAACATCTTGTATTTCAGTTTGCTCGTTCCGTACTCGATCCGGAATTTCAGCTGGAAGCTCTTTTTCGCCAGTTTCCGGCTGGATTTTCCGTTGATCTTGATGCCGCAGTCGACGGAGAACTCCGCCTTTCCGTCGTGGAAGAAGGTGACGTTGGCGGGTTTTTCCGTGTGCTGCAGGTAGTTCTTGTAGATGTACGAGAAATCCGACGGATTCATCGAGACCTGCATGATGTCCGCCGTCAGGTCGGGCAGATTGATCATGTACGCGAAGGTGACCGCCGCGGACGGTTTCTGACCGGAACGGACGTTGATCGCGCGGACGGAGGTCGTCTTGCTGATCGTGATCGGGCCGGAGTACAGGGTGCTCTTCGTCGTCGGAACGCTGCCGTCCGTCGTGTAGTAGATCTTCCCCTTGTCGGGCGAAGACAGGTTCACCGTGAGAGACTTGCCGTAGACGCCCGCCGGAACGGAGGACTCCACCGGCATGGACGGGAGCGGATAGCCGACCGTATTCTCGCTTCCGATCGAGGAATGCAGGAAATATACGCTGTTCCCGTTGTACCTTCCGTAGGAAGCGTCGTTGATCTGTTCGGGAACATAGAGGAAGTCGGTCAGGATCCCGCCGCTGTCGCTCAGGAAGAGCGTCCGCGCTCCGCCGGACAACGGGATCGGCAGGCACATCGTGTTGCCGGCCGCCTTGTCTTCGGGGACGGCATAGAAAACGGCGAATCCCTTCGGAGGCAGCGTGACGTCTGGCAGCGGGAACTGCTTCCAGTCAGCGCCGCTGACGCTGAGATAGTATCCGTTCAGGGACAGTTCCCTGTCGGAATAGGTGTTCTGCAGTTCGATCAGTCCGTACATTTCCCCGTCGTCGTAGGGGATCTTCGAGTTCAGCGGGATGACTTCGGAAATGATCAGTTCTCTCGTCGGCTCGTATCCCGGATTCGGGCAGTTCGCCCGTCCCGGGGTCGGGACGGTCGTCGTGCTGCCGTCCTGCAAAATGGAAATGTTCTTCTTCGTCTTCGGGACCTTCAGGATGCTGACGGCCTTGGTGCCGTTGGACAGGATGAGCGTCTCGTCCCCGTCCGCCGAGATCGAGAAGTCGATCTCCGGGCCGAACCGGAGCACGTAGTAGCCGTTCGCGGCGAGCTTGACGCTCGGCAGACGGTACTTTTTGAGCTCGTAAGCGGTGTCGCTTAGATAATAGGAAGACAATGTGACGGCGGAACCCGTGTTGTTGTAGACCTCCACCCAGTCCCAGATCTCGCCGCCGACGGGATAATCCCTGTTCTTCGGCATCAGTTCGCTGATCAGAAGCGTTTCGGGCATTCCGTCGCGCACGGGAAGTTTCTCGAGCAGGTCCTCCGGCTGGATGGTTTTGATCGTCTGCTTGACGGGCAGCGGTCCGGGGTCCTTGTCGGAACTGCCGCTTTTGCTCGTGTCGTTCTTCGAAGTCTCCTGCGATGCGTCGGGTTCTTCCGAAGGCGCGTCAGAGGACGCGTCCGCGGACGGCTCTTCGGACGGTTCGTCGGACGCCGGCTCTTCAGAGAATTCCAGCGGGATCGACGAAACTTCGGACGGGCTTGACTCCGGTCCGGAGGACTCCTCCGGCGCGGAAACGTCCGGTTCCGACGGGCGCGCGGACGGCTCCGTTCCGTCTGCGGACGACTCGGCCGGCGTTACGGGCGGCTCGGTCTTCTGAAACGGAACGGCGGCAATCAGGATGAACGCCGTCAGGATCACGGCGAAAATCGCCAGCAGTCTTTTCATAATGTTTCAAAAAACGACGATATCATCGGTTGTCCTCTCTTTTTTGGAGGGACCGGGCCGATGATATCGCATTCTCAACTCCTCAATTGGTCAGTCGGCTTCGGGCTTTCCCGACTGCTCGGGCTGCCCGTCCGACGTTTCGGCGCCCGGCTTGGCGCCGTCGCCTTCGAATTCTTCGTATTCCTCGTCATCCATGTCGTCGATGCGGACGATGTCGAGTTCCTTCCCGCAGGCGGGGCAGATCAGCGTCTCCCTCGACTCCAGTTCGTCGATGTCGCAGTAGACGGTCTCTCCGCAGGCGGGGCATTCGAGCGCGACGGGCTCTTCGCCTTCGTCGTCCTCATCTTCTTCATCGTCTTCGTCGTCTTCGTCTTCGAAGTCGTCCTCGTCGTCGAAGTCGTCTTCTTCCTCGTCTTCGTCTTCGTCTTCATCCTCGTAGTCGTAGTCGTCGTAGTCATAATCGTCGTCGTAGACTTCCGACTCGAGCGCGGCGAGGTCGTCGTCCATCTCGTCGATGTAATCGCGCATCGCGGACGTTTCTTCCTCCAGGTCGGCAACGGAAAGCGCCAGATCGTCAAGAAGATCTGAAATGGCTTTGAATAATTTCCCTTCGTTCGTATTCGGGTCAAGGTTCATGGCGTCCATCATTCCGCGAAGGTACGCCGCTTTTTCGGAAACTGTCATTGTCGTTGTCCGTCCTTTCTGAAATTGATGCTCTGGATTCTGATCCTTCCGGCTCTTCGCCTTATTTCACGCGCTCCAGGTATTCGCTGGTGCGGGTGTCGACGCGGATCGTGTCGCCTTCGTTGATGAACATCGGCACCTTGATCTCGGCGCCGGTCTCGACCGTGCAGGGTTTCGTGACGTTCGTCGCGGTGTTGCCCTTGACGCCGGGTTCCGCCTTCGTGACGAGCAGTTCGACAAAGATCGGAGGCTCCACGGAGAAGACGTTGCCCTTGTAGGAAACGAGCTTGCACATCATCTCTTCCTTGACGAACTTGAAGCTGTCGGGAAGTTTGGACGACTCGACGGGAACCATCTCGTAGGATTCCATATCCATGAAATAGTAGAGATCGCCGTCTTTGTAGCTGTACTGCATGTCCTTGCGTTCGACGGTCGCGGTCGGGAATTTCGCGGTCGGGTTGAACGTGGTTTCGATCACGGCGCCCGTGATGACGTTGCGCATTTTCGTGCGGACGAAAGCCGCGCCCTTGCCGGGTTTGACGTGCTGAAATTCGATGATCTGCATGACCTGACCGTCCATTTCAAAGGTCAGACCGTTTCTGAAATCGCCTGCTAATACCATAATCCGTTTTCCTCCATTGTCATCGTACGGTGAACTGTTTACCGGACGCAAAATTATTACTGGTACATTTTACATTTTTTTTGCCTTTTTGTCAATAGGCATTCTCGGCCGTTTTTCCTCGAAATCGGGCGGAATCGCGTCGGAATTCTCTTTTCCGTCAGCAGATCTCGATCAGGCTGCGGTCGCTCGTCGTCAGCACTTCCGCGCCGTCCTCCGTCACGAGCAGCAGATCCTCGATCCGGACGCCGAATCTGCCTTCGAGATAGATGCCGGGCTCGGACGTCTGCAGCTGGTTCGGACAGAAGACGTTTTCCGCGCGGAAACTGGAATTCGGGCCTTCGTGGATCTCCAGCCCGAGCGAGTGTCCCGTGCTGTGCGTGAAGGCGTCTCCGTATCCCGCTTCCGCGATGACGTCGCGCGCCGCCTTGTCGACTTCGATGCCGGTCGCACCGGGCTTCAGCGCCGCCTCCGCTGCCGCCTGGGCTTTCCGGACCGTCTCGTAGACGAGCCTCATCTCGTCGTCCGCCTTTCCGATGACGACCGTCCGCGTCATGTCGGAGCAGTACCCGTTGTATCTGGCGCCGTAGTCCATCGTCAGGAAGGCGTTCTTCGTCAGCTTGACGTTTCCGGGCACGCCGTGCGGGAGAGAGCTCTTCTTTCCGGAGACGGCGATCGTCTCGAACGCCGTTCCGTCCGCGCCGTTCTTCCGCATGAAATATTCGAGCTCGGCCGCGACTTCGGTCTCGGTCATGTTCTCGTTCAGAACGGTCAGGATGTGCGTGAACGCGGCGTCCGTGATCGACTGCGCCGTACGGATCGCCTTGATCTCGTCCGGCGTCTTGATCCTGCGGAGTTCCGCGCACGCGCCGGGCAGATTTCCGATCTCGATCCCCTCGAGCAGTTTCTGAAGCCGTTCAAGTTCGGAGACGGTCGTCCGGCTGCCGTCGATGCAGATCTTCTTCCAACCGTACTGTTCGCTGTATTTCTTCAGCGTGTCGCTCATGCGGCTTTCGTAAAGGACCGCGCGTGTGTCGGGCGCGACGGACGCGCGCGCCGCTTCGATGTACCGTCCGTCCGTGATCAGGAGCGTTTCCTCCTTCGACACGAGGACGAATCCGTCGGTGGACGGGAATCCGGTCAGCCAGCGCTGGGAGATCTCGTCCGTGAA
>CACZRJ010000017.1 GCA_902783535.1 uncultured Ruminococcus sp.
AGGCTGAGGGTAGTCAATCCCGGCTTACAGTTCTACTGCAAGCCCCCGCTTCAAAGCCCATCAGGGCTTAAGCGGTGGGTGGTTGACCGGAATATGGCAGGAATACCCCGGACCCCGGAATTCGCGCAGATCTGCGGGATCGCCCCGCGAGTCACGGTCTCTTCCTGCTGCCGCCTCTCTGTAAGAATGGCTTTTGAATGCTCAAAAACCGAAAATGCTGAATACTCTGCAAAGCATGGACTTTTCCGGAAGCGCCTGTCATCCGACGGGGAACAGGCTGCCCCCGATGAACTCCCTGAGCAGGCTGTTGCGCGGAACGTCTTCGCAGGACATGCCGAGGAAATAGTCCAGGAAACGGAGCAGACGCTTCGCTTCCGTGTATTCCGGCGCGTCCTGGGGGATGGCGAACAGCAGCGGCTCGGCGAACGTCTTGAGCACCGACAGTTCGTACAGGCAGGCGGAGTCGAAAATGACGTCGGCGTCCTCCTGGAACGGGAAAATGTGCTTTTCCTCGCCGTGACGGACGGAATGCCAGCGCGCGATGGTTTCCGCGGCGGACGTTCCGCGCGTGCGCGCGTCGCGGACGAGCCGTCTGATCTCCCGGTTGTCCGTCGTCGGGACGCGGTTGTGCTCGTCGATGTTCAGCGCCGTGACCGCGCTGACGTAGATCTTGAACTTGTCTTCCGGCCGGATGGCGTAGGACAGCTTGTCGTTCAGCCCGTGGATGCCCTCGATGACGAGGACTTCGTCCTTTCCGATCTTCAGGAAGTCGCCGTTGTATTCCGGGGAACCCGTCTTGAAGTTGTAGGACGGGATCTCGACCGTGTCCCCGGAAAGCAGGGAGGTCATGTGTTTGTTGAACAACTCGACGTCGAGCGACTCCAGACATTCGAAGTCATATTCTCCGTTCTCGTCGCGCGGCGTGTACTTGTGGTCCAGGTAATAGTTGTCGCATGCGATCGGATACGCTTTCAGCCCGGCGTTGTTCAGCTGGATGGACAGTCGGTGGGAGAAGGACGTCTTGCCGGAAGAGGAGGGGCCGGCGATCATGACGATCCTGCGGTTTTCCTCCTTGATCCTGCGGGCGATCTCGCCGATCCGGTGCTCCTGGTTCGCCTCGGAGGCGAGGATGATCTCGCGTCCGCGGCCTTCGCAGATCGCGTCGTTCAGCGCCGCGACGGTCGGAACGCCGATGTGGCTCGTCCACGCGTCCGTCACGCGGCGCGCCGCGAACAGTTTTTCCGGGATGACCCGGTCCCGGAGGATCTCGGGTCTGCTTCTGTGCGGCAGGAAGAGGAGCAGGCCTTCGATCGTCTTGCGGACGTCGAACATGTCGATGTATCCGGCGGACGGCGGCATGTATCCGTAGTAGTAGTCGAAATAGTTGCCGAACCTGTAGATGTTCGTCACGGAGGTGCGGCGGTAGTGGAAGAGACGGACCTTGTCGGCCATGCCGTGCTTCCGGAACAGGGCGACGGCTTCGTCGGTGCTCATCTTCGATTTGATGAATTTCTCGTCGTTCTTCGCATAGGAGCGCATCGTTTCCATGACGGAGGAAATCTCGTCTTCCGTCGGCTCGGGGTTGCCGTCCTTCAGGATCATCGAGAAATACAGCGCGTCTCCGAGGGCGTATTCCAGTTTCAGTTTTTCGATCCGTTTCCCGTAGACGTGCTGCATCGCGCGCAGGAACATCATGGTCGCGCCGCGCTCGTAGGTCTTGTGCCCGTCGCGTTCGGCGGTCGTGATGAAGGAGATCTCCGGGGTCCTGACGCCGCCTTTGCGGAGGGCGGATTCGGACGGGACCGGCTTGCTCAGCTCGTACAGCTTGGCTCCGATCTTTGCGAGGATGATTTTAGCGCCGTATTCCGGCTGCACCTGTTCCGCGAGGGACAGGAAGGTCGTCTCCCTGTCGTCCGGCAGGTCAAAAGATCTGTCTTTGTATTTCAATATCATATGGTTTCCTCCTTACGGCCCGCAACACGAAGCGCGGGACCGGGTCTTTACCACATTTTACCCTTTTTTATGGAAATTGTCAACCGGAGAATGGAAGACCCCCGGCGCCGTCCGGACGCCGGGGGTTTGAAAAGGATCGATGAAAATCAGAATTCCGCGGAGATGACGTAGTAGTAGAGCGGCTGGCCGCCGTCCAGAAGTACGGAATCGGTGTCGGGATAGAGTTCGGACGCGAGACGCTCCGCTTCTTTCGCTTCCTCTTCGGAAACGTCCTGTCCCGCGAAGATCGTCAGGAAGGACGGCTGGCCGGCGTCGCCGAGGGAGGAAAGAATGACGTTCAGGCATTCGTTCAGCGCGTCGCAGGCGTAAACGACCCTGTGGTCGATCAGGCCGAGGATCTGGCCCTTGCGCACCGGCTGACCGTTGACGACCGCGTCGTGCGCGGCGAACGTGATCTCCGCCGTGCGGACGTTCTTCATCGCTTCCTTCATGGCGGCCGCGTTTTCGTCCGGGCTTGCGTCCGGGTCGAAGGCCATCATGGCGGACATGCCCATCGGCACGCTGAGAGAGGGGATGACGACCGCTCTGCGGTCCTCGATCATTTTCGCCGCCTGTTCCGCGACGAGACAGACGTTGCCGTTGTTCGGCAGGATGAACACGGTCTCCGCGGGCGTCATGCCGACCGCGTCGGCGAGCTGACTGGTGGACGGATTCATGGTCTGCCCGCCGTAGACGAACTGCTCCACGCCGAGATCCGCGAACGCGGACCGGATGCCGTCGCCCATCGTGACCGCGACGAATCCGTAAGGCCGGTCGGGCGGCAGGGAAACGGTTTCGGCTTCCGCTTTTTCGCTTTCCGGAACTGTCGGACCCGCTTCGTTTCCGCTGTTCGCTTCGGATGCATTCCCGTTTTCTCCGGGCGCTTCTTCCAGAAGCTTCGTATGCTGATTCCGCATGTTCTCGACCTTCACCGTGAACAGGGAACCGTATTTCAGCGCTTCGGACAGGACTCTGCCCGGGTCGCGCGTGTGAACGTGGATCTTGATGATCTCGTCGTCCTCCGCGAAGAGTGCGGAGTCGCCGGCGTCAAGAACGAATCTCCGCATGGCTTCGGTCTCCGCCTCTTCGAGGTTCGCTCTTTTCGTGATGATGCATTCGGTGCAGTAGGGATTGACGATGTCGGACGTGTCGAAGGACGCGAAATCGGCGCCTTCGTGATCATGTCCGTGCGCGTCCGCATGCGGAAAAATCTTCCCGTCGTTCTGACCGGGGACCGGTCTGCCTTCCAGGAACGCGAGCATGCCGCCGAGGATCTCCGTGTATCCGGTGCCGCCGGAGTCGACGACGCCCGCCTGTTTGAGGACGGGGAGCAGATCCGGCGTGATCGCCAGCGTTTCCTTCGCGCTCGCAAGCATATTCCGGAAGAGGGAAAGCATGTCGCCCTGTTCGTAGGCCGCTTCGGAACTGACGCGCATGACGGTCAGAATGGTGCCTTCCTTAGGGTCCTGGACCGCCTTGTAGGCTTCGCGGACGCCGCTCTGGAAAGCTTTCCGCACGTCTTCCGCGCCTGCGCTTTCCATGCCCTGGAACCCGCGGGAAACGCCGCGGAAGAAAAGGGAGAGGATGACGCCGGAGTTTCCGCGCGCCGAACGCAGGAAGCGGGACGCCGTTTTGGAGGCGACGGTCTCGAGGGATCCTTCGAAGTCCGTCATTTCCTCGATCGGGCTGACGGTCATGCTCATATTGCTTCCGGTGTCTCCGTCCGGAACGGGGTAGACGTTCAGACGGTTGATCTCTTCCATCCGCTTCTGCAGCGCGTGGGCGCCTGACAGCAGCATGTCTCTGTAGAGTTCGCCGCTCAGACGGCTGATGTTTTCCGGCATGGCATGACCTCCTTTCCCCGGGATGGAACGTTTTTGTTTCCTTTTTTCAAAGAGTTCCCCCCGACAATCAAACTACATTCTACCAAATCCGGCGGGAGATGTCAACGGACGATTGGCACAAGGAAAAACCCGTCCGGCGACGGAATGTGGTGATATTGTCCAAAAACGACTGACATCGAAAAAAGCTCTTTTCCGTTTGCCGGAAAAGAGCCAATGTCAAATCTTCACCTGGAACTCGCCGCGGCAGCGGGGGCAGCGCACGGAATGCTTTCCTTTCTTTTTCGGAAGCCGCAGCTGGCTGCCGCAGGAGGGACATTTCCGGTAGACGTGGTCCTTGTCCGTCAGTTTCCTTTTCTGCAGCCGGAAGAAGTTGCCGATCTTCGAGAAGAAGCGGACAAAGGCCTGCTCCTCCTTCTGCCTGGCGTAGACGTTCCGCGAAAGCATGCGGAAGAAAATATATCCGAGACACAGAACGTAGAGCCCCCAGAAGACGTAGCCGACGATGCCGCGCGCGAAAATGCCGACGATCGCCAGCGGCAGAGAGATCCAGGTCAGGACGGTCGTGATCCGGTCCGGACCGTTCCTCCCGTAAAAAAACTGCGCCATTTTCGCTCTGAATCCGCCCATGGGTCATCACCTCTGAATCAATCGTTCTGAAAAACATTTTACAATGAAATTGTGAACAATTCGAGAACTTCGTCGAAATTTTCTGCATGTCCATTTTTCTTCTTATTTCGTGAAATTGGCGGTAAAATGTAACTGAAGTACGGATTGCCGCCGTTTTGGAGGAAACGATGGACTACATTCAACGTGAACCGGAAAGAAAATTTCTGGAAGAAAAAGCATTTCTCAAAGCGGTCCCGGTCATCGGCGCGAGACAGGTCGGCAAGTCCACGATGCTGAAGCGCCTTGTGCAGAAGAAGCAGCGGACGATCGTCAGCATGGATTCGGACTGCGGAATGATCCATCCGCTCCAGAAAAAAAGCGCGAATCCCGAAAAAAAGAGGTCCGGAAGTTCAGCGTCATCGAAAAGACGTCCCTCAAACGCGGACCGGGCGGGATCGTCCGTATGTTTCCTTCGCCTTTCCCGATCGACGACGCGGACTGCCTGATCCCGAGCAACCTCATCTGAGCGCTGACCGGAGCGTTCCCGGCGGAAAGAAACCACATTTTGCTTCAAGACCTTGACAAAAAGACGAGAACGCGTATAATGGATGCGTATGTTCCGGAAAAAATCACGGCAAATGCCGGGGAAGGGCAAGGAAAGAATGGCGCTCGAAACACTGCGCGACACATTGCGCGACTCGAAAGACCGTCTGCAGGATTCTCTGCGCGGCACGATACATAATCCGCTTTCGCGGTGGTCCACCCGTCTTCCGAAAAGGCAGGCCGAAAAGTTTTCCGATCTGCGCGAGCTGCTCGATTCCTCCGCGGACAGGTACGGCGACAGCGTCCTTTACAAGTGGTTCGCGAAGGACAATACGACCATTCACGAAATGACCTACCGCCAGTTCCGCTCCCAGGTGACCTACCTCGGGACGGCGCTCTGCGCGCGCGGTCTCCGCTCCTCCCGCATCGCGATCATTTCGGAAGAACGTCCGGAATGGATGGAGGCCTTTCTCGCGATCATCTGCGGAGGCGGCACGGTCGTCCCGATGGACAGAGACCTGGACGCCGCCCATCTCGGTTCCTTCCTGTCGCTCGCGGAAGCGGAAGCCGTCTTCTGCTCCGCGCATACGCTGGAAAAGGTCCGCGAAGGAATGAAAAGCGCGAAAACGGTCCGGTTCGTCTTCTGCTTCGACGACGTCGGCGAGGGCGAGGAGGAGAACGTTTCCGATCTCGTCCTGAAGGGAAAGCTCCTGCTGTCCGACGGATATACGGAATACGTCCGCGCGCGTCTGTCCACGGACAAGATGTGCACGCTGCTGTTCACGTCGGGAACGACCGGCACCAGCAAGGGCGTCATGCTTTCGCAGAACAACCTGACCGCCTGCGTATATCACAGCTGCAACATGGTGGACATCCACGAAGGGGAAGTCCTCATGAGCGTGCTTCCCATGCACCACACCTACGAGCTGGTGTGCGGACAGCTGGGCGCCATCTGTCTCGGCGCGACCGTCTGCTTCAACAACAGCCTCAAATATTTCATGCGCAACATCAAGATCTTCCGCCCGACGGCGATGATCGTCGTCCCGGTCTTCGTGACGTCCGTCTATCGCAAGATCCGCGAGGAGATCGACAAGAAGAAATTCCGCCAGGCGCTGAACGTCGGCATCCGCGTGACGTCCGCCGTCAACCACGTCGGCCTGAATCTCGGCTCCTTCCTGTTCTACCAGGTCCGCAAGGGACTCGGCGGCAGGCTGCGGACGATCATCTGCGGCGGCGCCGCGCTGAATCCGGAAATGGTCGACAAGTTCAGCCAGTTCGGCATCCGCATCTGTCAGGGATACGGCAT
>CACZRJ010000018.1 GCA_902783535.1 uncultured Ruminococcus sp.
CCGGTTATTTCGATTCGTGCGCTTCTTCCAGCGCGATGCTGGCGGCTTCTTCGGAAGCGTTGATCGTCCGCCAGTCGGACAGTTTCAGACCGGTCAGATCGATGGCGCCGTAGTAGTTCCTGTCGCCGATGCCGGACAGCTTTCCGCTGACGGTATAGTCGTAGGAGTAGGTGAAGAGCATGGTCGCGGGGCAGATCTCTTCGAGCTTCTTCTCAACGGCGTGGAGAGCGGCCGCGCGCTCCTTGCGGTCGGCGGTGTATGCCGCGGCGTCGACGAGGGCGTCATATTCGTCGTCTTCGAGCAGCGTGTAGCCGGGCGTGTAGGAGCTGGAATCCAGGGAGATGGAGACCGGACGTCCGCTGTACATCTTCGCGTAGGGCGCGAGATATGCGAGCGCGTCGACGGAGTCCATGATGAAGTTGTAGCCGATGATGTCGAAATTGCTTTCCTGCAGCGCGGCCATGTAATCCTTGTAGACCAGACCCTGCGCCGTGACCTTGACACCGATCTTGTCCCAGCAGGAAACGGCGTAGTTGGCGATCTCCTCATAGATGTTCGCCTGTTTCAGGTTGTCGCGGACGACACGGTAGTTTTCGAAATCCGAAATGTCGTACGGAATGAGGTAGATCATTCGCAGTCCGCCCGCGCGGGAGGACCCGAGGACCTGTTTGGCGTAATCAACGGAATAATCGGAATAGAGATTGCCTCCGACGGCGCGGAAATCCGTGCCGCGGCCCGTATCGAAGACGCGGGAGGGAACGAAACCGGTCGCCGCGATCCCGTTCGGGACTTTCGAAGCGAGTTCCTTGCGGTCGACGGCGGCAGCGAGCGCTTTGCGGACGTTCGCGTCGGGAATGGTCTTCGTGTTGAACAGAAGCCCGAAGCCGTTCAGCGTCTCGTTCGACTTAACACTGGAACCGTACTGTTCCTTCGCGGCCGCGGAGAGGGAGCCGAGCCAGTAGATCTCGCCGTTCTGGAAGCGCTTCGTCTGATACTCCGCCTGGGTCATTCCGCCTTCGTTGGTGGAATACTGGTACTGGCCTTCGTAGAGGTAGCAGGTGAGACGGTACGGGTTGACGTACTTGTCGAGCGCGATCTCTTCCTCGTAACGGTAGTAGGTGTTCCGCTCGAGCACGAGCTTCTTGCCGCGCTCGTAGGCCTGCACCTTGAACGGGCCGTTGCCGACGATGGACGCGGCGGAGTAGTCGCCCCACTGGTAGACATGGTTCAGGTCGCTTTCGACGACATAGTCCTTGTAGCGCTTGACGACGTCTTCGCGGACGGGAGAGAGGTGGATGTTGCTGACCGTTTCCGCGAATTCCTCGCATGCGATCTGGAAGGACGCTTCGTCAAAAACGTACGCCTTGATGCCGAGCTCCTTGGCCTCTTCTTCGGAAAAGTCGGCGGCGTCCTCGAAAACGACTTTCAGCAGACGGTCGTCCTCCGCGGTGACGCCGAGGTCGTCGGACGTCATGATGCCGGCCTTGACCGCCTTCGCGTTCTTGATGCAGTAAAGCAGCGGCGCATAGGGGCTTTCCGTATCCGGGTCCAGGATCCGCTTCCACGCGTAGATGACGTCGTCCGCCGTCACGGTGAAGCTGTTGGACCAGAAGGTCTCGTTCAATTCATAGTACTGGGCGTATTCGAGGTTGACCTTGTCATACTTCCCGTACCAGTTGTTCGCGAGCGCTCCGTAGACTTTCCCGTTGTCGCCCAGTTTGGTCAGGGGCTCGAAGATCAGGGAAAGCAGAACGTTCACGTCCGGATTCGCCTGCACGAGGGCAGGGTCCAGCGTCTGCGGGAAATCGGCGAGATACACCTGGATGTTCGCGCCTTTTTCGTCTTCCTTCAGCCCGCAGCCCGCGAGCAGAAGCGCGGTCAGGCAGAAGGCGGCGCACAGAATCATGGAGATGATCTTTTTCTTCATTGAAACAATTCCTCCGGATCCGAGAACATCATGCGATGTTCGGTTTAATTTCATTCATCCGTTAGTATAACACAGAATTCGCGCGGAATCAAGAAGGGAGAAACAAAAACTGTTTTGGTTCATCCTACAAATCACGCGCTGACTTTTTGTGCAGAAATGACATGCTGCAGTCCTTTCCGAACGCGCGGCCGCGGTCTTGACATTTCGAGCGGACGGTGTATAATAATGACACAAAAAGAACATCCGAAGTGGATAATTGAAAGGAAAAAGATATGGCAAAGAAACTCATATCCGTCGCGGTGCTTGCCGTGCTGCTGCTGTCCTGCCTGCCCGCAGTCGCGTC
>CACZRJ010000019.1 GCA_902783535.1 uncultured Ruminococcus sp.
ATCTCCGCTCAGGGCTCCTTGTCCTCATGCTGGGCGTTCTTCAGACCGGCGTCGCCTACTGCCTGTATTTCAGCGGCATGGGCTCCCTTCCGGTACAGTCGGTCGCGATTCTCGGAAATATCGAACCCGTAGTTTCCGTCCTCTGCTCCGTCATATTTCTGCGGGAACCGCTCAGCTGGTACGGCTGGATCGGCGCAGTGCTGATCATTGCAGCGGCCGCGACAAGCGAACTCATAACGACAAGTCCGTCCGGTACAGAGGAAGTCTGCAGAACTATCTCATCGATACGGGCGACGAGGTGATCCTTGTCGACACCGGCCTTCCCGCAGGAACGCCGGAGGAGAAACCTGACGAAAACAGCCCGGCTTACACCGGAAAAGACATCTGTACTTATATGGAGGCTTTTGCCGGTCTCGGCTACCGTCCGGAGCAGGTCACGAAGATCCTCCTCACCCACAAGCACGCCGATCATTCGGGTGAGCTCCGCTCTTTTCCGAACGCGAAGGTCTACGTGAATGCCGACGAGACGTCCGCAGCCGAACTTCAAGGACTCGGAAACATCGTTCCGGTTGCATTTTCCGACGGACCATATTATAATTTCCCTGAGTCTCAGAAAATCGCCGACGGCATTCATTTCATCAAAGCCAAAGGCCACACCCGCGGAAACAGCATTGTGATCGTCGAAGACGGCGGGCTGTTCTACATGCTCCACGGCGATATCACCTATGTCGACGAAGCATTGTACGAGAACAAACTTTCTGTCGTATACGAAGATCCCGTAGCCGCACGCGAAACGCTTGACCGCGTGCGCGAGTTTGTCCGCAATCATCCGACCGTCTACTGCGGTACGCATACGCCGCAGGGATATGAAAATCTCGAATCAAAACGCGTGATCGACCTCGACCACCCCGTTCCGACCGTCCTTGCCGAAGCCGATTTTTCGGAAAAGGAAGCCAGCGGCAAATATGTCTGCTTGATCTGCGGCCATGTTTACGACCCGGCCGAGAACGGCGGAGTGGCATTTGAAGACCTGCCCGACGACTGGAAATGCCCGAGATGCAGGCAGCCGAAGGAAAAATTCAACAAAGCCTGATCATCCCGGAAATAGGAAAGGACGAAACTATGGCCAGTTCAATTCATTACAAAGACTATATTCTGGAGCAGCTGAGCGGCCTTGTCAGCATCTCCTGCAGGCCCATGATGGGCGAATATCTGCTGTATTATCAGGGTACGCTGTTCGGCGGGATCTATGACGACAGACTTCTGGTGAAAAAAACAGCCGGCAACGAGAAATACAGTTTGGCCGAATCCATTCCCTACGACGGCGCAAAAGCCATGTATCTCGTCAGCGACGTTGACGACAGAAAAAAGTTGGAAAAAATCGTTCTGGATACATATACCGGATTGCTGAAACGTTAGCGATCCGTTCCGAACCCACAATCTCCCCCTTCCGGATGACCCGGAAATACTGATTTTAGGATTGGTGCAAATATGCTGAAAGAATACATCTTGGAAAACTGGGCGTTGCTCCTCATTTCAGTCGCCTTCGTGATCCTCCTGAAAACAACCGTATTTATGGAGCGGAAAGCAATCAGACGCATGCTCATTCTGATTGCCTCTGTCTTCCTGCTTTCCGTTGCCGTTTTCGTCGAGTTCTATCTGGGCGACCGGGGGATCATGCCGGAGTTCCGGACAGTTTTAACGGCAGTCAGATACAGTGCGACTCCTTTCATTATGGCGATGATCCTGTTTACTCTGATCCAAAAGTCGCGCTGGTTTGTGTTTATCCCTGCTGCCGTGTTTTCGATCATCAATATCGTTTCCATTTTCACCGGCATCGTGTTCAGCATTGACGGTGAGAGCACGCTGAAGCGCGGCCCGCTCGGCTACCTCCCGTATATCGCAGTCGGCCTGTACAGCATTTTTCTGGTTTACGCACTGTTTAAGCACTCCAACAGGCAGCTGTCGGAAATCATTCCGATCGTATTCCTTTCCCTCGCGTTCATTTCGGGCCTGATCCTTCCTTTTATCCTGGGCAAAGATTATTCCAAAATTTTCTGCACGACGATCATGGTCGCACTGTTCGTGTACTACGTATTCTCCATCCTCCAGCTGACGAGCAAGGACGCACTGACCGGCCTCCTCAACCGGCAGGCTTACTATGCCGCCGTCTCTGAAAGCGCGAAAAACATTACGGGCATGATTTCGATCGACATGAACGGGCTGAAAACGATCAACGACAACGGCGGGCACAACGCCGGCGACGAAGCCCTGAAAACACTCGCTCAATGCTTCCTGAACGCACTGCAAGAAAAACATACCGCCTACCGGGTCGGCGGAGACGAGTTCGTGATCGTCTGCAGGCGGTCGTCCGAAGACGAGATTGTGCATTTGATCGGCCAGATTCGGGATAATCTTTCCAAAACGGCATACAGCTGCTCCATCGGTTACAGCTGCACGTCGGACGGTGCGAAAACAGTCGATGAAATGCTGAAAGAATCTGATCAGATGATGTATGCTGACAAATCGAGCTACTACATGAGTTTAAATTCTGACTGCAATTGATGCGGCAGCGGACTCTGCCGCATCGGCTCGTGAAAACGTCAGCGAGCATAAAATACAAGCGACAGCGCGCCGTCGGGAAGGAAGACGCTTCGATGTATGAATTGTTGAGCGGACAGCACATCTGTTTGCGCAAGGCAAAAGAGACCGACTACAAATCGATGCTGAAACACGTCTGGGGAAACGAATCCGTTTACCGCTGGATGCTTTTCCAGCCCACGCATACGGAAGCGGACGCCCTTGACAGATGCCGGAGAAGCATCCTCTTCCAAAAGGACAACTATGCTTACTTCATCGCTTTAAAAGATACTGACGAAGCCATTGGTATGTGCGCAATCCGTGAAAGCGATCCCGGACATTATGAAGAATGCGGCATATGCATCGGAACCGCGTATCAGGGAAAGGGATACGGCAAAGAGACCGTTTCCCTGCTTCTTGAGCTCGCATTTGAAGAATTGCATGCGGAAGATTTCAGATACGGATTTTTTCATGAAAACGAGCGGTCAAAACACCTGGCAGAGCGCTTCGGATTTCAATATGACAGCTCATACGAAATGATCCGTCCATGGGACGGGACACTTAAAACAGTCGATTCCTGCCTGTTGACACGCGAGAGCTACATGGCGTCCGGCAAGTCCGGGCCGGTCCGTTCACAGCGCAGTTGAAAACGAGGTCAAAAAATTGGAAAACATTGTGATTCGCAGAGAAACGGAAGCAGACTACGAAAAGGTCGAAAATCTCGTCCGGGAAGCCTTCTGGAACGTTTACAGGCCGGGCTGCTACGAGCATTACGTCATTCATGTCTTAAGAAATGATCCCGCGTTCGTAAAGGAGCTGTCGTTCGTCATGGAACTGGACGGAAAGCTGATCGGGCAGAACATGTTCATGAGAACAGTGATTGAAAGGGACGGTGGAGGCGTCATCCCCGTTCTTACGATGGGACCGATCGGAATTCATCCGGACTACAAAAGAAAAGGTTTCGGGAAAAGACTGCTCGATCATTCTCTGGAAGCGGCCAGAGCGCTCGGCTTCGGAGCCGTACTGTTTGAAGGAAACATTCTGTTTTACGGGAAATCGGGATTCGATTATTCAAGAAACTTCGGAATACGCTATCATGATCTCGAAGAAGG